>JAFUDW010000073.1 GCA_017464225.1 Clostridia bacterium
CCATTTCTTTACCTGATGGGCGACAGGAGAAAACCATGTCCACATGGCTTCCGCCAGATAGACACCTTTCTTTTCCGCCAGAGAGAACAGTTCCTTTGTCTGCTCCGCGTCTGTGGTGAAGGGCTTTTCGCACAGGACGGGAAAGCCCGCTTCGATTGCTTCTTTCACATAAAGATAATGCGCGTTATGCGGCGTGACCACATAGACGCCGTCTGCGCCATAAGCGGTCATTGCCTCCAAAGAAGTGGATGCGGCTGCGCCGCCAAACTTCTTTGTAAACTCCTGTGTGCTTTCCATCCTGCGGGAATAGGCCGATACGATCTGGTGCCGATCAGATTGGGATAGTTCTTCCGCCACCTGATGCGCCAGCTTGCCCGTTCCGATAAAGCACCATCGGAAGGGCGGTGTCTGCGTCCCATATTTGTTCATCCTGTCTCCTCCTTTCCCAACCATTTATATCTCACGGATTCTGACATTTCTCCACCGGCAGGCTGCTTCTTTCCCCCAACGATCCTTTCCCAGCGCCGGGTCGTTGTCATGCACCTCCAGGGCAATATGGCCAATTCCCCTCATGGCAATTGCGGCAGGGCGGTCAAAGTGCTCCCTACCAACCTGGTTGAGATCAATCTCAGCTGTCTTTGTGCCATTGATATAGGTGGTGATCGTTGGGATCAGGCCTTTCATCACGACGCGAAACTCATTCCAGTCGTTGAGCCTCCAGAGCTGCAAAAAGTCCTCCCCGCTGATGCCATATTGCAGCAGAGACACTTTCTCCGGTGTCATGGGTTCTCTGCTGTCGGCGGGATTTTCCTGTTTCAAACGGATCAGCTGGCCGTTTTCGCCTTTTTCCGCGCCAAGTGTAAAGCTGATGGCATGAAAGCCGCCCAGCATATTGCCGTAAAAGCCGCCGATATTGCCGGAGGGACGATAATCCAGCAGAACCTGATACCCCTGAAATCCGTCCTCGGAAGCCCGAAGATATACGCCTGTATCCGCAGGCCAGTCAGGCTTGGCCTCATATACCAATTCAAAATCGCCAAAGACTTTTTCACTAACCAGATAAGAGCCAAATCCGCAGCCAGGCGGATCCTGACGTCCTTCCACAATGCCATCCTCCACTCGCCACAGCCCTTTATGCGCCCAAGCTGCTTGATACGCAGAGGAACCCTTCTCCAACATTCGGATCCCCCGAGGGATGATATACCAGCCATCCAGCGAATCGTTCTGGAACAGCGGAGAGAAGCCATTTTGCATTTTCCTGCCTCCGTATGTTCAGCGCAGCCATGGTGCTTCATGGATCACGCTGGGGTCGATATGCCGCACATCGAAAGAGCCTGTGCGCAGCATCATGGCCTTCAGCTGATTCGTCATGGCATTCAATCCTTCTGTAACGCCTGCCGCGCCTTTTTCATCGTAGGGCTGCATGAGCGCTCTTCCGACGCTGACAGCATCCGCGCCAAGCGCCAAGGCCTTAAAAGCATCAAAGCCATCGGCGATCCCGCCGTCAATGATGAGGACAAAATCCTGTCCCACTGCCCTGCGAATATCCTTCAGCAGCGAAACATTGGGCACAGCCCAGCGCAGCAAGCCATTATGATGCCCTAAGATGACGCCGGCGCAGCCGATTTCTCTCGCCCGGACGGCATCCTGCACGCTAAGCGCTCCTTTGATCAGGAAAGGCAGCTTGGTGGCTTTGACGTAGCTTTTCAATTCCTCCAGGGTGGGGAGCTTCATTTGATAACCCGCCACCATGGAATCGGCGTCATCCTCCACGTTGACGGCGTGCTCCACATCCATGCCCACAGCCACAGCGCCGTTTTCTTCCGCAAAACGCAGGCGGGAGAAAATCTCCTCCGGATCCGCATAGGGCTTGATGATCTTGATGACCCTGGCCCCGGTCGCCAGCGCTTCGCCCAGCTGCTGGTTGTCGCCCATGCCAATCTGGCACAGCGTCCCCGCATCCTTGGCCCCCTTAGCAAAGCCTGCCATGCCGCGCTTCAAATGACTGAGCGCGGCCGTCATGATCGGCGTAGAAACCTCCTGGCCCAGAAGGGTGGTTTTTGTGTCAGGATGCGCCGCGCCGACGATCCTTCCTTCCACCACCAGAGAATCCAGATAGGACCGTGCGATCTGGATCGAATCGCCCTTGGGATTGCCCATGCCGCTTCCTCCCGTTCCTTATGCTATGGTGAGAAAAAGAGGCGGCGGTTTGGCCCACCGCCTCTGTCTACACATTGTTACTTCTTATTCTTTTTCGCCGCTTTCTCCTGCTTTTCTTTCAGCTTTGCCTGGTATTTGGCTTCTTCCTCCGCAAAGTTTAATCCTTTTGCCTGGCACCGGACTTTCAGTTCCTCAATGCGTTTTTCTTCGGCAATGCGATCCTGCTCCGCCTGCTCCTGGGCAGCCTTTTCTTCGGGAGAAACGTACACTTCGCCGCGGGCTTCACATTCAGCCTTGCGCCGGGCAGTCAGTTCTTCATGGATTTCGGGCAGCAGGTTTTCCACCTTTAGGAAGATCATGATCACGGCCATCAGGGCCAGGGCGATCATGGGAATGCCGATATACGCCAGGGAAATGAAATTCTGGGTGGCGGCATTCTGCACGTTGTACACGCCCTCCCCGATCAGGCGCGGCGCCTCATAGCCGGAGGAGGAAAGGCCAAAGTTAAAGATGCCCTGGCCAATGCCCACCGTGACCGTGCCGATGATGGTAAAGATCGACGCCGTCAGACCGTCCACGCGAACCTTGTCCTTGTATTCAATATAATCCAGCGTATCGGCCATCAGCGCGCTGTACACATAGCTGGGCAGGAAGCCAATGGCATAGAGGAAGGAGCCCGCCAGCATCATAGGCAAGCTGTGAGAACCGATCCAGCAGATGGCCTCCGCCGCGGCCGCGATCAGGAAGCCAACGATCATCACCTTCCGCTTGCCAAACTTCTTCACCAGCGGCCAGAGCAGGAACACGCCAAAGCCCAGAGGCGCTTTGCCCACGGCGGAGAGCATCGTCTGGGTGATGCCGTCGTTATAGGTACCCAGCACCCAGTTGCAGAAATAAGGCAGGGAGATGGTCATGATGTTGGCCATCAGATTATACAGGAACATGAACAGGATCATCAGCACCCAGTATTTGGAGCCGAAGCAGATTTTCAGCTGCTCCCGGAAGGAGATGGTTTTCAGCTCGCCGGCAGAGGCAGCCGCCTCCGTGACTCTCTCCTTTGTGAAGAAATACTCCAGGACGGTAAAGGGGAGCGCGATGGCGGCGATAATGATCATGGCCGTGAGCCACTTATCATAGTCATAGCCCAGCACCGGCATCAGGATCATGGGGAACAGCAGGGATACGATCACGCCCGGGATCATGTTCACGCCCATGTTGGTGAAAAGGCTCAGGGCGTCGCGCTGCTTGACGTTGCTGGTGGACAGCGGCACCATCAGGGTGTGGCTCATGTTATACATCGTGTAAGCCAGAGAGAAGAATATATTGTAGGTTAATGCCACCAGCACAAACTGGAGCACACTGTGCTCCCGGGGGATCAGGAACAGAAGGATCGTGGCAATGCTCATCAGCGGCGCGGAAAGAAAGATCCAGGGCCGGGCCTTGCCCTGCCGGGTTCTGGTCTTCTCGATGATCTGGCCCATGATGATGTTGGTAATAGCGTCGATGACCTTGGAGAGAATGGGGAACAGCGTCATGAACGCCGCGGCCCAGGCGAAGGAATTCGTCAGGTTCAGCACGTCCGTATAGAACACGTTCAGATAGCTGATCAGCGTGGTATTCAGGATGGCCGCCCCCATGGGGCCGAAGAAGTAGCCCAGCCACCGCTCTGAGCCTGTGGTGTTGGCGGACTTGACGTATGGATCGAACTTTTCCGATCCAAAGAGTCTGGATTTACTGAGATAGGACATGAGTTGCTCCTCCTTTTGTATTTGATCAGAAGCCCATCATCCGAGGGACCCGGTTGACAGCAGGCTGTGGATCGGTTCGTTTGCCATCCGCCAAGCTGTAGATTTCATCGTTGACCCTTGTAACTTCTTTCAGGAATACTTCATAGGGCTTGTGGCACACATCCACCGCGCCGATCTGGCAATTTTCCCCATCGAAGCGCCCCAGTACCGGCTGGTCATTCAGGGAGAAATAATGGGCTCCCACAAAATAGGGGCTGTTCATGGCGCCTTCGTAGTACACCCGATAGGCTGCGCCGCGATCCTGCTGCGTCGCCACCGAGCAGATGGCAGCCGCCAGCATCCCGGCG
>JAFUDW010000074.1 GCA_017464225.1 Clostridia bacterium
CAGTCTGAGGTAGGCACGCGCAGCGGGCCGAGGATTGCGAAGCAATCCCGAAAAAGCACGATGACGGCTGATTGAGCTTGCTCATATCAGACGGCATCCTGCTTTTTCTTTGCCTCAGACGGCCTCTTTACGCCAACCCAAAAGATTAACTGGCGGAAATTGTTTGAAGATGTAATTAAAGATTGTTCGCCAGGATGGGTGTCCAGAGGGCCCAAGCGGGCCCTTTGGCGCGGGTTTATAAGGGCCGCGGAGGCCCTTATCATCCCCGTCAAATTTCTGTTTATATGCTTTTAATTAGGGATCAGTATCAGAATCACCTTCCCGCCAGCCAGGCGTTATCAATGGGAATGAAGGTGAAGCCGAAGGAATTGGCATAGGTCTCTGCCAGCGATCCCGGGAAACCGTAAACGTACTGCACGCCGCTGCCGTAGAAGGCGTCGTAGGCAATGGAGGTCACTCCAGCAGGCACGATGACAGCCTTGGCGGGAATGCCCGCGAAGGCTTCGCTTTCAACGGTCTTCGCCGCGGCGGGAATCTTTATGAACTGGCTCACGATGGGCGTATCCCACTTGGCGTACACCTTGAAGCCCTGGCTCACCGGCTCATTGAAATAATAGCGGTTCTCATACCACGGATCGCTGTACCAACCCGCAAAGGCGCTGCCTGCACGGAAGGGATCGGCGGGCTTTTGCGCGTATTGGCCAATCTCCAATTTCTGCGCCGGCTCCTCCGCCCCGTCAAATGTGATCAGGTACAGCGTTTTGCTGTCGGTGAATTCCACGCCGCCCAGCGTTGCCGTGGCGGTGTAGGTGATCATCCGGCCATCGGCGTTGATCTCATAATCGATCGCCGCCGCTACATCACTGCCATCCGGCAGGATAAAGCTTGCGCTCTCTATGCCGTTCCACTGCCATTCGGGCAGGGCCGCATCGGCATTCTGATGCAGGATCAGTGTGCCGCTTGTCTCCGTCTGCAGTCCGGCGTTCAGGGTGTAGGTATAGATGATATTCTCGCCATCCTGCTCCCGTTCGCCCTCCATGTACGCTTTCAGCAGCACCGGCTGGCCGGACAGATCAAGCTGCCGCAGGTTCGGCGCGTTGCGCACGCTCAGCGAGCTGATGGGCGCGCTGCCCGTCCTCAGCGTATGCAACCCCGGGTTGTAGTTCAGGATCAGGGCGGTCAGATCGGGCAGCATGCTCACATCAACGCTGGTCAGCGCGTTGTCCTCCAGCATGATCGATGTGATCTGCGGGTTCCCGCTCAGATCGATTTTCTCCAGACCCACGCTCGGCAGGGAAATATAGCTCAAATTGGGCAGGTATTCGATCCCCTGCAGATCGTAGAGGCCGGTGATGCTGCCAGTCATGCTGGTGGACAGGCTGGTGATCTGCTCGATCTCGCTGTCGGACAGCACGCCGTTCTGGTTCCTGTCGTAATACGTTCGCCCCAGGAACCGGCGGAAGCCGGCATCCGGGAAGCGCGCCTCGTCAATGGGAATGCCGGAGGTGACAAAGCCCTCCAGGGAAACCCCGCTGCTCATGTGCACATAGTAATATGTGCCGTCCACGGAAAGCTGATAGCGCGTAAAGGTATTGGGTTCGCTGCCCACCGTGGCCGTCCAGCCTTCCCTGACCGTCCGGCCCAGGTTGGGACAGCCGCTCAGATCCAAGCTGGTGATGCCGGTAAACTGGATCTCCAGGTCGGTGATCCCCGGCGCGCTGAGCACCAGCGTTATTAGATTGGGGTTATCGTACAGGTACACCGTTCCCGCCAGCTTGGCGCATTTGGCGGCGTTCACGCTGGTCAGCGCGTTGCCGCGGGCGTTCAGCGCGGTCAGCTGAGTGTTATTGTTCAGGTTGAGCGTCTTGATCTGGTTCAAGCTGCAGTTCAGGCTGGTCAGTTCGGTATTTTTGCTCATATCCAGGGCTGTCAGCGCGTTGTTCTGGCAATTGAGCGTTTGCAGCTTGACAAAGTTGCCGATGCCCGTCAGATCGCTGATATTCCGTCCGTTAACGTCGATGCTGGTCACCGCGTCGCATTCCTCAGCGGAAAGGTAATTATCGCTGTTGGTGTCAAACCGCCTGACGTAACTGCGGAAATTGGCATCCGGGAAGTAGGTGTTGTTGCCGTACTGGTTTTCGATCTCGATACCGTCGGGGATCCATTGCGCCTCAAAGGTGGCGTCCCCCGTGCAGGTCCACTGCACATAGCTGCCGGTTGCCCACATAATGGCTTTCATCTCAGCGCTGTACCAGGCGTTGCATACATAGTTCGGCCTGTTGGGAAGGGTGTCCGGACGGGAAATGATATCGCCGTAGTGAAGGCCGGTGAGCACCAGGTTTTCCATGCCCGTGCCGCCGTTCACATCAAAGACGACGGTGTACTCCACGGGGACCCACTTCCGCCAAAGCTCGGTATTGGCAGTCAGCAGAGCGTCGGCGTCAAAGGGTACGGTGCAGGCTTCGTCCAGATACCAGCCGTCAAAGGCATAATCGGTATAGCTTTCGGGATGGGTGAGGGCGTAGCTCGTCCAGCCGTATTCGCTGGGCGCGGTATCATAAGGCACGGTATAGACCGAGGGGCTGCCCTCCCAGTCCCCCGGGCCGTTGCGGCGCAGGATCAGGGTATGGTTGACGGCCCAGCCTGCATAGAGGGTCTGAGTCAGGCCCTTCTCAGGAGTGCCGAAGCTGAACGCATTCACGCATTCCGGCTCGGTGTACCAGCCCAGGAAGGTGATACCGCTGCCATAGGCCAAGGGGGTGATCGCGGTCAGCTCGTCGGTTTCGCGGTAGCTCTTGATCACCTGAGCGCCGGGATCGATATCAAAGCGCTCTCCATAGAGCCTGTACCGGCTGATATTCCGCCCGTTCCAATCAAAGGTGAGGATGCTTCCATGGAATTCCCACTTGGCATACAGGGTCACGCTGGCGGTAACGGGCTGAGTGAAATCAAAGGCGTTCATGCACTCCGGCTCGGTGTACCAGCCTGCGTTGTACCAGCTGTTGAAGCCCTCATCCATATAAGCGCTGCTTTCCCGGGCGGTATCGCCCTCATGGACGCGCTGGGAAGGCACCTCATACATGGATGGGCCTCCGCCGTTCAGGTCAAAGTCCACGGTATGCCCCCACCAGGCGTAGAGCGTGACATCCTCTGTGACAGGATCGGAGAAATAATACCGATGCCGATAATTGAAATCGGTATCCGTGTACCAGCCGCCAAACAGCCAGCCCTCCGCCTCCAATTCCACCGGCTGCTTGACCTTATCCCCAGCCAGGATCAATTGCGTTTCCGGCGCAGTGCCGTGCCCCTGGGCGTCAAAGCTGACGATCATCAGCCGTTCCCAGCGGGCGCAGATGGTGGTATTCGATATAAATACGGTATCGGCCGTTACCTCTTCGCCGGTTTGAGGTATATACCATCCCCGGAAGAGGTGACCCGAGCGCGTGGGCGTCGGCAATTCAGCCAGCCTGCCGTCCAGTCCCGTCTGAGCGGTATCCGCCTCAAGCGTGCCGCCATCGGGATCAAAAGTAATCACCATAGGCTTGGCGGTCAGCGTAAAGGTTGCGCTCTCGCTGTTGCTCTCGCCATAATAGGCGCGGAGCATAAGCGTTTCACCGCCCAATGCCCCATCGATCCAATAGGTCATGCGGGCGCTCAAGCCATCGCTCAGCGTAAGGAGCGACTCCCAATCATAGGAATAGCCTACCTGCTTTCTCAGTAAGAACTCTATTTTATACGGCATATAGTTCGTTTCCCAGGTAACCGGATATGCCCTTTTTTCGGTGTCCATGACGCCCACCGTGGGCAGCTCGATAAAGATTTGCTCCTCAGGGCCGAGGGTAAACTGATGGGAGACGAATTGACTGTTGCCATAATACGCGCGGAGCATGATCACTTCGCCGCCCAGTGCCCCGTCCAGGCTGCGCGTCATCTGTTTGCTCAATCCGCTGTTCAGCGTCAGGACCGGTTCCCATTCATAGGTGTAGCCAATTGTCTTCTTTTTTAAGAACTCGATCCTGTACGGCGTATAATTCGTTTCCCAGGAAACGGGATATTTCATTTCTTCCGGATCCAGATCACCGGAGACCGGAAACTCCGTAAAGGCCCTTTCCTTTGGTCCCAACTCGAACACATTGGAGATATGCTTATCCTCACCATAATACGCGCGAACGGTGATCGCCTCGCCGCCATACGCGCCATCTACCACGCAGGACATGGCGGCGCTCAGGTCGGTGGTCTGGGTATAGAACGGCTTCCATTGAGCGATCAGGCCGTTATATACCCTTTCGCAGAGTTCGATCCGGTACGGCGTGAAGCTCGTCTCCCAGGAAACCGGATACTGCTGTTTCAGGCTATCCAGCGGGCCGGATTCAGGCATGCTGGAGAAAGATCTATCCGCGGGCTGCGGGGTGAAGGTAAAGGATTTATAATGGGTTTTGCCGTAATACGCGCGAATGGCGAGCTTCTCGCCGCCATACGCCCCGTCAATCCTGGCGGACATAGCGGCGCTCAATCCATCGGTCAGCGTCTGAAAGGGCTTCCATTCGTTGAGCAAGCCATTATATACTTCTTCACAGAATTCGATTTGATAGGGGACAAAATTCGTCTCCCAGGATACCGGATATTGCCGCTTTCCGGCGTCCATGCCGCCAACCGCCGGCTCCTGTGTAAAAGCCGCGTCCGCGGGCCCCAGGGTCAGCGTATAGGATTTATATTTTTCTTCCCCGTAGTATGCGCGTACGGCAAGCTTCTCACCGCCGTAAGCGCCGTCGACCCAGCAGGTCATGGCATTGCTTAGGCCGGTGGTTTGCGTCTGGAACGGCTTCCAATTATAGATGTATCCTATTAATTCTTCTTGGCAGATTTCAACCTTGTACGGCGTAAAATTCGTCTCCCAGGAGACCGGGTATTGCCGCTTTCCGGCGTCCATGCCGCCAACCGCCGGCTCCTGCGTAAAGGCCGCGTCCGCGGGCCCCAGGGTCAGCGTATAGGATTTATATTCTTCTTCCCCGTAGTATGCGCGTACGGCAAGGCTCTTACCGCCGTAAGCGCCGTCGACCCAGCAGGTCATGGCTGCGCTCAGACCGGTGGTTTGCGTCTGGAACGGTTCCCAAATATAGGTGTAGCCTACCAATTTCTCTTGGCATATCTCAACCTTGTACGGCGTAAAATTCGTCTCCCAGGAGATCGGATATTGCCGCTTTCCTGCGTCCAGTGCGCCGGATGCGGGCAGCTGGGTAAATTCATAGTCCTCCGCCATCGCCGACCAGCACCAAACGAGCCCTATCAACAAGACCAGCAACAGCGTGATCCCTATTTTCCGTTTCATCGCTTTCAACCTCCTGTTCAGTCCGGCATAATGACACGTATACATGATAATTTTACCAGTTTCTTCCGCGCCGCACATCCTACAAATGGACTATTTTTGGAAATTTGCAAGAAGTTTTTTGCCTCCCGGACTGCAGAGAGGCATGGAAAAGGCGGCCCTCCTTTCGGAAGGCCGCCTCATATTCATTTGGGATCGGGGATTATTTGTCGTCCTCAGCGATGGCCTGCGCCGCGGTGCGGCCGGACACGAAGATTTCCACGATGGCGTTGCCGCCCAGGCGGTTGCCGCCATGGATGCCGCCGGTGACCTCGCCGGCCGCGTACAGGCCGGGGATGATGGCGCCGTCAGCCGTCAGCACATGGCGCTGGGTATCCACCACCAGACCGCCCATGGTATGGTGGGTGGAGGGAGCCATCAGGCGGATGGTCAGCAGGGTGCCCTCCAGATCATAGGTATCGGGCAGGTAGTTGCCGTTTTCATCCTTTTCCACGTTACCGATGCAGCGGGAGGCAATGGCCTTGCCCACATCGGGATACTCGCCCTGGCCCATCACAGCCATATCATAAGCCTTGATGGTTTCGATCACCACGGCGGGATCGGCCTGCACGCCCAGATCAGCGAACAGCTCAGGCAGCTGATCGATGGTACGGCGATAATAACGGCCGGCCATATCGGGATTCTCGGAATCAGCGGCGGGCAGCTGGATGGGGCCGGGGATGGGCTCGGTGGCGTTGTAGAACTCCAGGAACACGCCGGGGGTACCGTTGACGGTCATGCCGTTGCGGAACTCGGCCAGGGACAGCACGTCGCGCTCGGAGCCCTCGTCCACAAACCGATGGCCGGTATTGGGATTGATCCAGGCAGCATAGTTGCCGCCGCCGAAGGCCAGGTTGCCGTTGTCCACCCAGGAGATGGGCATCAGCTGGGTGAAGCCCATGCCGGTGCTGGCAGCGCCCACAGCCTCGGCCATGGCGATGCCATCGCCCTGCAGGGAGGAGCGGTTGGTGGTCTTGGTGGAGCTGGTCAGGTACTCGGAAGACCAGTATACGTTACCCTCCAGCACCAGGGGGATATTGGCGGCATAACCGCCGGTGGCCAGCACAACGCCCTTGTTGGCATAAACGGTCACGGGAGTACCGTCAAACTTTTCAGCCTTGACGCCGGTCACGCGGCCGGTTTCATCCACGATCAGCTCCTTGGCGTCGGTGCGCAGCATGATCTTGTTCTTTTCATTGGCGTTCAGCAAGGTGGTCATGGGGGCGGCGAAGTAAGCGCCCCAGCGGCCCATCTCGTTATTGCCGTCGCCGTCCAGGTCGATGGTGGAGCCAATGAACTCATTTTCACGATACCACAGCGCGCCGATCAGGGTGGGCTGGCTGTCCTCACGGAACGTAGCGCCCTGGGCTTCCAGCCACTCCTTGAGGCCCTGGCCGCCCTCTACGAACTGCTTGACCAGGTCCAGATCGCCATAGATCCACTGGCTCTTATCCGCGCTCTGGCGCAGGCCGCCGTAGTAGGTCTGGAAGATATGCAGGTTCAGGGTGGAGAACAAGGTCAGCTGGTTCTCAGCCACGCCGGCATCCAGCTGGGGCTGCGCCCAATCCAGATAAGCCTGGATCTCCTTTTTCAGCTCCTGCAGCACAGGCAGGTATTCGGTGTGGACGCCATGCTTGCTCAGCTCCTTGGCGTCGCCGGCCACAAACTCGTTGGTCTTGTAGTATTCCTCGTCAAAGGGCTCCTCATTCCAGTCCAGGATCATCTTGAGCTCGTTGATGCATCCCTGCACGGATTTGACCTTATCATAGGTCTGGCCGTTGAAGGCATACACGCCGGTGGTGGCGTCGGGATCAGCGGCATCCCATACCAGATAGGGCATCACACTCTGGTACTGACCGCCGGAAACCAGGGTATTGCCGCCCACTTCGGCGTTCTTTTCAATGACCAGCACGGTGTAGCCCTTCTGGGCTGCCTCGGCAGCGGCGGCGATACCGGCGCCGCCGGCGCCAACGATGACCACGTCATAGGTATCCTCGATGGGCTCGCCCGCCACATGGATCACGGTATTGGCCTTGAAGGCGGCCAGATTGGTGCAGGCAGCCTGCTCGGCAGCGTCATTGACGGCGTTGCGCAAGGCGCGGCTGGAGAAGGTGGCGCCGGAAACGCCATCCACGCCCGAGCCGTTTGCCTCGATCATTTCGGGGATCATGATATCAAAGGCGATATCGCCCACGTGACCGGTCTCGGTGCTGGATACCACCTCGATGGCCTCCAGTTTATCATCGGAGAAGGTCACCTTGAAGGTGCTGGGTCCGTTGTAGCCGGTGGCTGTAGCTTCATACGATCCGGCGGTAAAGGCCAGCGGCGCGGCCTCTCCCTCACCGGCGGCCAGGGCGGCGTTGATGGCCTCCACGATGGCGGTGCTGGTGAAGGTGGCGGTGGAGTTCACGTCCACGCCCTCAGCGGTGCCCGCCTCCAGGATGGCGGCGATGACCTTATCCACGCTGTTCTCGCGCTGAATACCGGCCAGGGTGTAGGTTTCACCGGAATCATCCACGTCCAGGGCGATGATCTTGCCGTCCTCCACGGCGAAGGTCACCTTGACGTCGCTGCCAAAGCCCTTGGCGCTGCCGGTGTACTCAGCCCCGGCCAATACAGGCACGACGCTCAGGCACATGACAGCCGCAAGAAGCAACGCAACAAACTTCTTCATACTCGTTCCTCCTATTCATTTGTCCCTAAGGGAATATAAATTACAATTAATATTTTAATATAAATTAAAAGAGACGTCAAGGGTGCAATATCAACAAGTCCATTCTCTGCAAACAAAAAGCCGCGCTGCATGGCACGGCTCTTTGCTGGTATGATTCTTTCGTTCAGGCGGCGGGTTCTTCCGCGGTCTCCGTCACCTGTTCCACGGTTTCAACCAGATCGCTCAGGTCGGTGGCCTCATCGGTCACGACGCCGGTGATGGCGTCGCGGCGGGCGCAGAAGGCGCACAGGCGGGTGCGGTTGGCGGCGATGGCCTGCTCCACGCTGCCCTGCACCAGCTCCTCGGTGCGGTTCAGCGCCTGGCAGTCCTCATGGGTGTGGTACACCTTGCCGCCCACGCTGTTGGTCCAGAGCACCTGGCCGGTGATGGCGGCCATGGCGGCCTCCTTCTGCTCGGCGGAAACGGGGTTCCAATCATAGCCCAGCAGGCCGCCGATGATCAGCATGATGGCGGCGCAGGCAACGCCCACCACCTTCATCTTTTTATCGGCATTCTTGTTGGTGAGCAGCAGCACGATGAAGGGCACGAAGCACACGATGGTCATGATCAGGCCCATATTATTCCACAGCCAGAATTTGACCTTGTTCTTTTCGGAAGCGGGCTTGATATGGTTGGCCTTTTTCCAGAGCTGGCTGCCGATGATCAGGCATACCAGATCGAGCACCAGGAAGGCGATCATCTGGTACAGGGTGGGCATGAATTTGAGATCGACTTTGCCAAAGGTGACCAGCACGGCCAGCACCTCAAAGCCGATGGCCAGCAGCCAGAGCACGATGGCGCCAATGCGGTAAGGCGTGGCGCTTCCCACGGGCGCGGCGGCCTTTTTGGCGGCCAGGTTGGCGGCGGCAGCCTCTTCCTTGCTCATGTGCTCTCCGGTGGTCGCGGATACAATTTTATGTTCCTTCTTCTCGGACATGGTTTTCACTCCCGTCTTTTTCAAGATATTGTGTTTCACATGTTTCATTATACATATTTTTTGTGGTTTTTCAATAAAAGATTAAAACTTTATTGACGAAACGCCCCCGGAAGGCGCATAATTGAAAAAAAAGAAACGAAAGGGGTTTCCTGTTATATGGCAAACGATCAGGAATTCATCGCATATTTGCCCGAGGACGATATGATGGAGGAAATCGGCCGGCGCAGCGGCGTATCCGGCGAACAGGCGCGGGGCGTACTGGACAGCCTGCTGCCCCTGCTCTCCGGCGGCGCAAGCACCCAGGCGGCCAGCCAGGCCGCGGCCCAGAAGACCGGCCTTGACCTGGCCACCGTGCTCAAGGTGGTGGCGGCTGCCGCTCCGCTGCTTATGAGCCTGACCAGCACCGATACCAGCAGCAACGGCGCCTCCGGCGGCCTTGGCAGCCTGCTGAGCGGGCTTCTGGGCGGCGGGAGCAGCGCGTCCTCCGGCTCCTCCGGCGGACTGGGCAGCCTGCTGGGCGGCCTATTTGGAGGCGGGAGCGCTTCCACGTCTTCTTCCTCTTCTTCCTCCGCCAACGCTTCCGGCGGGCTGGGCGGCCTGCTGGGCGGGCTGCTGAACCTGACCAGCACCGATACCAGCGGCACAGCGTCCACGGACACCACAGCCGCGCCCGCGGGCACCACGGTGATCAAGAATCCCAATAAGAAAACCACCGCCAAGAAAAAGACCTCCACGGCTGCGAAGAAGACCTCCTCGACAGCTAAGAAGACCTCCGCCACTGCTAAGAAGGAGACCTCCACGGCAGCAAAGAAGACCTCTTCCACAGCCAAGAAGACTTCCACCGCCGCAAAGAAAGAGACCTCCTCGACAGCTAAGAAAACCTCCACCACCGCAAAGAAAGAGACCTCCACGGCGGCAAAAAAGACTTCTTCCACAGCGAAGAAGACCACCTCCGCCGCCGCAAAGAAAAAGACGGGCAAATGACGGGCGATCAGGAAAGCCGGCAAGCGCTGATCGCGCAACTGCAGCGCTACACGCCCTATAACGCCCAGGAAGCGCACGACAGGCAGCAAATCCTGGCCAGCCTGGAGCGCTTTCCCAATATCTTTTCCCGGGAAAACACGCTGGCGCATATGACGGCCTCGGCCTGGGTGGTCAACCCCGCCCGGGACAGGGTGCTGATGGCCTATCACAACATCTACAAAAGCTGGAGCTGGCTGGGCGGCCATGCCGACGGCGAATGCGATCTGCTGTCCGTGGCGCTTCGGGAGGTGACAGAGGAAAGCGGCATCCTCCGGGTGCGCCCGCTTTCACCTTTCCCCTTCTCGGTGGAATCGCTGACGGTGGACGGTCATATCCGTCGCGGCCAATATGTATCCTCCCACCTGCATCTGAACGTTACCTACCTGCTGGAAGCCGATGATACCGCCCAGACAGCCGTAAAACCCGACGAAAACAGCGCCGTGGGCTGGTTTTTGCCCGAGGAAGCCGTAAGGGCCAGCAGCGAACCGTGGTTTCGTGAAAACATATACGCAAAGCTCAACGAAAAGCTGAAAAGCTTTCGGGAGTAAATGAAAGCTTTTTCATTGACCCGATCCATACGCTGCCGTTCGCCGCAGGCGCGATGGCGATGACGGAAAGCATTTTCCTGATAAAGTGCAAGGCAAAGCCGGTCAAAGCGCCGCCTCACTGTCAGCAAGCAGATGGAACCTGGGAAACGCTGTCCCGGAAAGGAGTCTGACCATGGCCATGAAAGACCTGCCGCGCGTATCCCTGGGCGTTTTTCCAACGCCCATCCAGCGCCTGGACAATATCAGCCATATACTGAAAACCAACATTTATATCAAGCGCGACGATCTGACAGGCATGGGGTTGGGCGGCAACAAAGTGCGCAAGCTTGAATTCCTGCTGGCCGACGCCAAAGCCCAAGGCGCTGAAATCGTGTTCACCACCGGCGGCGCTCAATCCAACCATGCCATGCTCACCGCTGCCTGCGCCCTGAAAATGGGCATGACGCCCATCCTGATACTAAAAAAGCGCGGCGTGACCGCCATGAAGGGCAATCAGCTATTGGAAAAGCTGATGGGCGTAGACGTTCGTTTTCTGGACACCGACGATTATGCCGATATCTACGCCGAAATGGATCGAGTGGGCGCTGCCCTTGGAAAACTCTATTATAAGATCCCCTGCGGCGGCTCCAACGCCTTGGGCACGGTGGGCTATGTGGCGTGCGCTCGGGAAATTGCCGGGCAAAGCATTCATTTTGACCATATCATCTGTGCGGAAGGCAGCGGCGGCACTATGGCCGGGCTGGCTCTGGGCGCCAAGCTTTTCCTGCCCGGAACGCGGGTACACGGCATGATGGTGGATACCGATCCTTTTGATCGGATCACACCGGCGCTGATGCGGGAGGCCGCCGAGCTGCTGGGCGAAAGCACGCAAATAAGCCCAGCGGATTATGATCTGCGGGATGTATGCGGCCCGGGCTATGCCATCCCCTCCCCTGAGGGCAATGCAGCGATCTCCCTGATGGCATCCAAGGAAGGGCTCTTTCTGGATCCTGTGTATACAGGAAAGGCCTTCGCCGGGCTCATTGCCATGGCCCAGGAAGGCGCTTTCAAGCCGGAGGATAACGTGCTGTTCCTGCACTCCGGCGGCGCAGGCGGGCTGTTTGCGCTGGATTGATGCAATCGAAATCACGAAGAGAGGGGAAAACGTTAGAGGCCTCCGCGATCCGGGGCCTACCGGCCCGCCCTCGCTGAAAATAATCCGCCGGATTTGTGCCAAAGGCCCTGGAATCAATGCCTCCCCAGCAGGGTTGATAAGGGGCAGCGCCCCTTATCGCACCTCACATTCTCGATTTGCTTTCACACGCCGCGCGATGCGCTTTTCCCGTCGATGATGACCACGTTCAGGGGCTCTATATCGATTTTCTCCCAAACGTGTTCCAGCACGTAGGGCTCCTGCGCCAGATAGGCGTCCACGTCCTCCCGTGAAGGGTAATCCAGGATCAGCACCGAGCCCTTCATTTTTCCCGCGTCGTCCAGCAGACCACCCGCGCAGATGATGTGCTCGCTCATTTTGCCCATGCCCTCCAGATGGCGAGGCCGGACGGCCATACGCTTTTCCAGCATTCCCGCGCCGTCATAAGCTTTGATGATGAACTGCATATCGTTTTTCCCCTTTCTGTTTTCATTTTACGCTTTGGCATGCTTTTCAAACCATTCCGTGATCTCCTTCAGGCGGCGCACCCTGTGCTTGGGCTTTCCAGAGCGTGAAAGCTCATGGTTTTCGCCTTTGAAAATCACCATACGGGTTTCAACGCCGTTCTGAACAAGCGCCTGCATCATCTGCATGCCCTCCGGCAGGGGGCAGCGATAATCCTCCTCGCTATGGATGAACAGCGTGGGGGTTTTTGCGTTGCCGGCGTATTTCAGCGGAGAGTGCGCCCAGAGCGCTTCGGTATTCTTATCGCCAAACAATCCCCGCGTCCCGCACTGATCGGGCCCGAAGAATCCGCCAATATCGGATATAAAGCTCATGGAGACCCAGTTGGCGATGGAACGCTGGCTTGCCGCGCAGCAGAAACGATCGGTATGGCCGACGATCCAGTTGGTCATAAACCCGCCGTAACTGCCGCCGGTCTCGCAAAGGCGGGCAGGATCGATATTGGGATAGGCTTTCAGCACCGCGTCGGTAAAGTCCATCAAATTCTGATAATCGGTCCCGCCGTAATCTCCCCGGATATCGGCAAAGGCGTCCCCCCGTCCGTCAGAACCCTTGATATTGGTGAAAAACACCACAAACCCGCGGGAAACCCACAGCTGCATTTCATGGAAGAAGGTTTCGCCGTATGCACAGCGTGGGCCGCCGTGCACATCCAGCACAGCGGGATATTTTTTTCTGGGCGAATAATCCTGAGGCAGCAGCACCCAGCCGCGAAGGTCAAGACCGCAGGAAGTATAATCCAGCCGCTGAGGCGCGGCCACATAACGGTCCTTCAGCGCTTCCTCATTCAGATGGGTGATCTGCGTCATCCCGCTCCCATCCCGATTCATTTCAAAAACCTCAGCCACATGATCCCAGCCCTGGTAGACCACGGCGATCTTTTCGCTGCAGGCGGTCATGGTGCAGGTCAGGCCCTCCTGCTCCCACAGCGTGCGGCAGGCAAGCCCGCCATCCGCTCCGGGCGTCAGGGCAAAAATGGCGTTATGCGCCTCAACGGTCGCAAGGGTCAGGTATTCGCCCTCTCCGGCATAATCGCCACCGTGGCCCTCCGCCGTATCCCCCAGCACGCTGGAATACAGAGAAACCGGCGGCACATAGGCTTTGCGCACGCTGTTTTTGCTCACAGCGCAGATATCGGGCGTTTGGTTGACGCCATAGGCTTTCATATCGCTGACCTGGGCATAAAGCTTTCCATTCAGCGTAAACAGCCCGCCAAACGATAATCCGCTTTTGCGCCACAGCGTTTCGCCCTTTCCTGTGGCGGCATTCCAGGCGTACAGCTGATTATACAGCGATTCCAGCCCTTGCTTGGCCGCCCCGGCATAATAGACGGTATCGCCCTCCACGCAAAAGCTGTCCACGCTGAAAGCGGGCGCCGTCAGCCGCTTGCAAACGGCCTTTCCCTCCTTTTCCCTGATCAGAAAAAGGGCCGTGCGGCGTCCATTCACATAGCCCGCGCCGTTAAACCAGTACGGCACCTCATCCACCACGTGGTAATCTTCCTCGGCTTTTTCGGCCTCCGCTTTCTCCTTGCGTTTCTCCGGCGAATCCAGATAAGCGTCCGGATCGCCAGCGCGGATGCCGCCCGTGGCGATATAGCCCTCCGTCAGCTTCTCCATTTTGCGCAAGCCGAAGGGCAGCGTCAGCCAGGGCTGGGCCTCGCCGCCCGCCATTGACAGCCTGAACAGCTCGGTGATGCCCGGCGCGGCGTCCGGCAGCGCGCGGCGAAGGATCAGTGTTTCAGGATCATCCCATAAAACGATATTGGCGTCGATCGACCAGGTGACCCTGCGCGCCTTTTCGCCTTTGGCGATATAAACGTCTGTATGGTATTCGTTCTTCTCCAAATCCATGCGCGTTACTTCAAAAGCAAGATATTTTCCATCCGGGCTGTAATGGAGATTGGATGGGATCTGATACAGCGCAATATCCTCCATTGCGATGGGTTTGCGTTTGGCAGGCATAAGTATGACCTCCTTGATATGCATAAGAATAAGACGCTTCGTTTTGTTTTCCGGGCTTATTTTATCACAAAGCGGCTGTTCCATCAATATCGAAAGCGAGCTTGTCCATGAAGGAAATGAGAAACAACCATCCGTCAAAATGCTCGAGGGATGGTTGTTCGCTCATAAATATCTGTCCGTGCTGTCAGCAGGCGGTAAACAGCTCCAGAATGGCGCCGTAAAGCGCTTTGGGCACGGGCAGCATATGAAGCTGCGCCAGGAAGCAGGCGGCGTCTTTATTTTTCCTTGCCGCCTGCATGACGCCGTTCTTCAAATCATAGCTGATCTGCGCTGCGTGCAGCATCCTTTCAAGCCGCGCCAGGCGGTCGATGGCAGGAACCTCCGGAACGCTCCGCCAATGCAAAGCACAAGCGCTTTCCTTCAGGGAAAGCGTCAGCGCCCGGCGCTCAGCGTCATAAGCGGAAGTGGCAACGGCTTCGCTTTCCTCCGGCAAAACATTGGCAAACCCGTTCAGCTCTATGCTATAGCGCCTTTGGACGGGCAGCAGGGTAAGATCGCCCTCTGGCGGCAGGATCTCCACCGTCAAACCGTTTTCCCTGCGGAGACTGATCCGGGTAACAGCCCGGCGGTACGCGGGATCGGCTGGCAGCAGGCCATTATCCTCGATCAGCTCGGTTTCCCCATCGCCATCGGGATACACGCGCAGCAGGATATGCTCCGGCAGCGCCGCGCCGTTTTGCGGGATCTCCGCGCCGTCCATGGGCAGAATAGCGCCCTCCCTGACCAGAACAGGCAAACTCTCCAGCGGACGATACATTTTCAGCTGTCTGCCGCCATGATAGCGCAGACCAGTGAAGAAATCCGTCCAAACCCCTTCCGGCAGATAGGCGTCCGTCTCCCCCAGCTGGGCTTCCCGATCCAAAGGCGCCGTTACCGGGCATACGGTGAGGCAGTCGCCCAGCAGGTATTGGTTCCTTCGGGAAAAATACAGGCTCCAGTCCTCGGGGCAGGCATAATAGAGCGGGCGCAAAAGCACGCTCCCTTGCTCGCTGCAGCGCACATTCTGACTGTACAGCCAGGGGATCAACCGATGGCGCAGCCGCAGGAAATCCTTCATGACCGCGGCCTTTTCCGGCGAGAACATCCAAGGCTCCTTACTCATAAAAGGATTATTGGAGGAGTGCAGCCGCATGATGGGCGAAAACACGCCAAACTGCGTCCAGCGAACGGTCAGCTCCGGATCGGCGATCCCATGCATATGCCCGCCGATATCATGGCTCCACCAGCCGTAGCCGATATCGGCGGCGGCAGCGGTGAAATAGGGCTGGAAGGCCAGGGACGCCCAAGTGATGCAGCTGTCCCCCGAAAAGCCGATGGGATAGCGATGGCTCCCAGGCCCGCCGTAGCGGCTGAGGATGAGCGCCGGACGCCCGGTTTCAAGCGCGTGCAGATAGCGGGTATGATTCAGCACGAACAGCGGATCCATGCCCGGGTCGGTGGTGCCGCCCTTCTGCTGCCAGTCCAGCCACCAGAAATCCACGCCCATTTTCTCCAATGAAGAAAGGACGGCATCCTCCAGCGACCTTAAAAACGTTTTATCCGCCGCGTCGAAAGGGAAGGATTTTTCCCCTTCGGGGCTCTCCCCCATGGCCTTCGCCATCAGCGGATACAGCTCCTCGCAGGGCCGCACGCCATCCGCCGGATGATCGTTCAGCGTCACCTTGAGCCCCTGGCTGTGCAGCCAGGCGAGCAGCTTTTCCGGCTCCGGGAACTTATTTCTGTCCCAGGTATACCCCGTCCATCCGGTGCCGTATTTGGGATCGATATCGGTCACATGCCAATTCATATCCAGCACCGATACCGAAAGCGGAATGCCTTCCCGGCTGAAACGCTCCATCAGCGCTTGATATTCCTGCTGGGTATAGGGATAATACCGGCTCCACCAGTTCCCCAGCGCAAAACGGGGCACCACAGGCGCGCTGCCGGACAGACGCAGATAATCCCGCAGCGCAGCCTGGAAATCATGGCCGTACGCGAACAGATACAGATCCTCCCCGTGGGGACGGGCGGGCAGCAGTCCGCCCGTTTCATCCATGCCCATGGACGCGCTGTCGTCCAGCACGGCATAGCCATGGAAGGACTGGATGCCGCCCTCCAGCGGGATCTCGCCGTCCGCTTCATCCAGCGTGCGCGCCGTGCCGCCCAGGGTGCGGGAATCATCCCCATAATGCCATACGCTGGCGTAAATGGCATACGCGCCTTTGAGCGTCACCGAAAGTCCGGCGGAGGAAAAGGGCCGCCGATCATAGCATAAACGCAGATGCTCGGTTTCCACGGTGAGCAGCTTTTCGGTCTCCGTCACCGTAAATTCCGGCACCGGAAAATCCCGGCACAGCGCCATCTGGGTGGCGGT
Source organism: Clostridia bacterium (assembly GCA_017464225.1). Next base: position 16,621 of record JAFUDW010000074.1, read on the forward strand.
ATCCCGGAACGCGCCGTTTTGCTCATACTCCAGGCGAAGGAGCCTGGAGGTCAGCACGGTGATGCGATAAGCCTTGCCCTGCACCACCGCCTCAGGGGCGGCATAGGGACGGATGGACCAAAGATCAGTCGCTTTCATGGATATTCCCTCTTCTGAAGAGGGGCTGCCGCAGGTAAAAGCAGCAGCCCCGTATTTGTCGGTCGATCACGTTATTTAATTCTGCGCAAAACCCTTTTTTCCTGCTTTATTCGCCAATATACTTGGCATAAGCGTCCAGGTGGATTGCGATCAGATCCTGCACGTTCATCCGCTGCAGCTGGGCGATATAGGCATCCCATTCCTCGTCCACGCCGCCCTCGGTAACCCAGTGCGCGTACTGCTGGTTGCAATAGCTGATGATATCGGGGCTGAGGAAGGCCATTTCATCCAGCTGATCGGCGGTATAGGCCACAACGGGGAAGGTGTCGCGCACATATGCGGCGTTCACAGCGTCGTCGGCCAGCTTGATGCCGTCGCCCTCGGTGGTGGGCAGAATGACCTTACTCTCAAATTCGGGGTCCATATACTTGGGGCCATGATCGCGGAAGGAGAACGTCCAGCAGGAGGTATCCAGGTTGATGCCGGAATCAGCCGAAGGCAGAAGGACTTCATAGGTGCCGTCCTCATTCTTGGCGATCTTGCCGTCGCCAATGGAGCCGTAATAGGTCTGCAAGGAGGCCTCGTCGGTATAGAATTGGTCCGCCCAGGTCAGCAGTTTGCCGGGATCAGAGCAGTTCTTGGTGATGACAAACTCGTTTTTGCCGTAGTTCAGGAAGGTGGGATCGGATTCCACATAGCGATTGCCATCGGGGCCGATAACGGCTTCCGCCACCACGTAATCCTTGGCGTTGCCCAGCAGTTCAGCATCGGCAGTCCAGGCGAACACGATGCCCGTACGGGGGCCGGCGTCGGTATCCTGCACCTTGGCGCGCACCATATCGGAGGTCTGGGTGAAATGCTCGGGATCCAGCGCGCCGTTCACATACAGGTCATGGGCCCACTTGACGGCTTCCTTATAGTTTTCACCCATGGGGACAAAGTAGGGCTGGCCCTCGGCGTTGATGCCCATCAGATTGCCGGCGCGGCTGGCCTGCACACCGAAGGGCAGCAGCAGGTTGTTCAGATCGCCCGCCAGAGAGGAAGAGGCGATGAAGCCATAACGGCCCTCGCCGGAATTAGAGAACGCGACCAGAGTATCCGCCAGCTCGGTATAGGTGGTGGGCATGGGCAGACCCAACTCCTCCAGCCAAACCTTGTTGATGTACATTTCATTGGCGGTGGCGGGGCGCATGGGCAGCTTCTTGGGCAGGCTCCAGATATTGCCGTCGGCATCCTGGCTCAGGGCCTTCAGATCGGGATCCTTTTCAAAGATGGCGGTCAGATTGGGCATATACTGGGGGATCAGCTCGCTCAGCTCCACAAAGTAATCGGTGTTGGGAATGATGTCGGCATCGGTCAGGGAGATGGAGCCGAAGAAGGCATCGGGCAGGGCTTCCAGGCCGCTGGCCAGCATCAGGGATTTCTGATCAGCCCAGGAGGCGTTCCAGTAGGGCTGCCAAACGATATTGACGCCGGTGGCTTCGCCGATTTCCTTCAGGAAGGCGGTTTCGGCAAAGTCCGTGCCCCAGGTTTCGGTCCAGCGGACGATGGCCACGGTGAAGGTGTCGTCCTCAGCGGAGGCCGCACTCACAGAGAGCAGCATGCAGAGGATCAGCAGGAGAGACAGCAGTTTCTTCATGGTTTTTTTCCTCCATTCTGTTTATGTTCAGGCGATACGCGCCTTGGAACCGATTTCCGTTTGTCCGCAAATGCTGCTGAATATCAGGGCGATCTGCGCTTTACCCTTTTAACGCGCCGATCATGACGCCCTGGTTGAAATACTTCTGCACAAAGGGATACATGGTCATGATGGGCAATGAGGACACCACGATGGCGCCGTATTTGATCAGATTTGCCTTGCGGTTCAGATCAGCCGCGGCCGAGCCGGTCATGGCGGTGGCCGCCATTTCATTGTTGATCAGGATGTTGCGCATCACCAGCTGCAAGGGATAGCGGCTGGGCGTGCGCAGGTAGATCATGGCGTTGAAGTAGCTGTTCCAGTGCCCCACCGCCGCCCACAGGGCGATCACCGCCAGAATGGCTTTTGACAGCGGCAGTACGATCTGGAAAAAGTACCGCAGGTTGCCGCAGCCGTCGATCTGCGCGGCGTCCCATAATTCACCGGGAATGCTGGTCTGGAAAAACGTTCGGGCCACAACGATGTAATAAGAGATCACCGAGAAGGGCAGCACCATCACCAGGAAGGTATCCACCATATTAAAGGTATTGTTCAGTATGATGAATGTGGGGATCAGGCCGCCGCCGAAAAACATGGGAAAAATGAAGAAGAAGGTAAAGAATCCACGGCCCGCCAGATCCTTCCGGCTCAGTGCGTAGGCCACCGGGATATTGACCACCAGCATGATCAGCGTGCCGATCAGGCTGTACAGGATCGTATTGGCATAGCCGCGCCACAGATTGGACATGGAAAACAGATAGCTGTATCCGTCCAGGCTGAACGCCTTGGGCCAGAGCAGCACCTCCCCCTGGGCCACCAGGTTGGGATCGCTGATGGAGGCGATCACGATAAAGTACATGGGATACAGCGCCAGCAGGGTCAGGATCGCGGCGACGGTATAAATAACGCCATCAAACGCCTTGTCCGCGCCGGTTTTGCGGATCCGGTTCCTTGCGGAGGAATGATTTTGCTTCACTGCCGTGCTCATCGGTTTTTCCTCCTTCCATCAGAACAGGGACGTATCGCTGAGTTTTTTGGAAACGGTGTTGACGAAGATGAGGATAATGAAATTGACCACGTTATTGAACAGACCGATGGCCGCGGAATAGCTGTACTGATTGGATTTGAGGCCCATCTTATACAGATAGGTGGAAATGATCTCGCTCTTGGCGATGTTCAGATCGTTCTGCAGCAGGTAAACCTTTTCAAAACCCACGCCCAGCAGGCTGCCGCTGCGCAGGATGAACAGCGTAACCATGGTGGGCAGCAGCATGGGGATATCAATGGCGCTGATCTTTTGCCATTTATTGGCGCCGTCTACGTCCGCCGCTTCGTAAAGCTGGGGATCCACGGAGGAGAGCTCGGCGATATACATGATGGAATCCCAGCCCACGTGCTGCCAGGCCTCGGTCCACACATAAATGCTGGAAAAAGCTTTGGCGCTGCCCATCAGATCGCCCGTTTTAATCCCCACCAGCCCCATGAGCTTGGGGATCACGCCCGAAGAGGGCGAAAGGAACATGATGATCATGCCGCACATGACCACGGTGGAAATAAAATGCGGCAGGTAGGTGGAAACCTGGAAAAACTTTTTGAAACGTCTGGCGTACATCTGGTTGCACATCAGCGCGATCAGGATGGGCAAAGGGAATGTGACCAGAATGGTATACAAGCTGATGACCAGCGTATTGGCGATGGTATTGGTGAACATATAGGAGGAGAAGTACCGCTCAAAGTACTTGAATCCCGCCCACTGACTGCCCCAGATGCCCTGCGCCGGCCGGAAATCCTTGAAGGCAATGATCACGCCGTACATGGGCAGATAGGTAAAGCAGATAAAGATGACAATGGCGGGCAGCATGAGCAGATACAAGCCCCAGTTTTGCCGTATCCGCGTCCATACCGAACGCCTCCGCAGGGATTTGGTTTGCTCCATGATCAGCTCTCCTCACTTGGTCGGCGGGAAAGTTTATCGTTACACCTCCCGCAAATTTTCGCATTGATCTGCAAAAGGTTTATCGATAAACTCATCAGTTGTTATAAGTATATCGTTAAACCCTGTGTTTGTCAATCCCTTTTTCAGAATTTTTTTGCATCCTCATCACTTTTTATACGATTGGATAAACCGATACTTCTTATCGACCTATTTTATCCTCAAACAGCGTCAAAGCGCATCGGGCGAAATCAGGGAGAAAAAAGAAGCGGCTGGAAGATCGTGTTTCGCTTTATGAAAGGCCACGGATGTGAAAGTTGATTCCGTGCATTGACAAAAAAGATCACAATAGATTATGATAAGGTTGAACGTTATAGTTGCTGAAGGAGCAGTTTGATTTTGATTACCATCAAAGATATCGCGGCGGAAGCCGGCGTCAGCGTAATGACGGTATCCAACGTGCTCAACAATAACCACGCGCGGGTTTCTCCGGCCACGGAGCAGCGCGTCCGCGCTATTATGGAAAAGCACCATTACGTGCCCAATATGGCCGCCCGCAGCTTGATTTCAAAGTCCTCCCGCATCATCGCCTTACTGCTGCCCATCTGGCACGCGTCCACCGCCAGTATGCTGCTGGATCCCTACGCCGGGCAGCTGGTGGGCCATCTGGAGGAACTGCTCCGTGAAAAGCAGTATTATGTGATGGTCTGCTCCTTCAAACAGGTCGATGAAATGCTGATGATGCAAAAAACCTGGCAAATGGACGGAATGATCCTGGTCATGCCCCATCAGGATTCCGTGACCCGGGAGCTGATCGAAAAAAGCCAGGCGCCGCTGGTGGTATTTGACCGGCATTACGATGATCTGCAGATGCTTTCGGTCTGTCTGGACGACCGAAAGGGCGGCTATACCGCCGCTGATTACCTGCTCAAAAAAGGCCACCGCAGGATCGGCTTCGCCGCCCCGGCCATCTACGAATCCTCCGTTATCCAGGACCGTTTTCAGGGCTATTTGGCCGCGCTGCACGAACACGGCCTGCAGGAGCGGACAGACTGGCTGTTTGACAACGTGGTGCACCAGGAGGGCGGTGAAAAAGTAGCCGCCGCCCTGCGGGACATGCCGGATCCTCCCAGCGCTATCATCGCCACCGAGGATCTGCTTGCCTGTGGCATCGTAAAAGGCTGCCAGGAAAGGAGCCTGCAGGTGCCGGAGGATATATCGGTCGTGGGCTTTGACGATTCCATGCCCGCCCGGCTCATCACGCCCGAGCTGACCACCATCGCCCAGGATATCCGCAAAAAAGCGAGCACAGGGGTACAGCTTCTGCTCCAGGCCATTGAAAACCCCTCGTTCCGCAACGAACACACCGTGCTTGACGTAAAGCTGGTGGAGCGCAAATCGGTAAAATAAAAGTCAGATCCCGTTTTGTTTTCCTGCTGCCGTTTCTTCCCGCCAGAGTATTTCTTATGCAGGCGCAAATTAAAAAAAGCATATATAAACGCGTCGCCCCAGCCGTCACGGCTGGGGCTGATTTGAAATCATACGCAAGCGTTAAAATAGGTCAAGCGCGCTGTCCAGATAGATTTCCTCCCGCACCTTGAGCTGATGCTCCGGTTTCGTCATGTAGTAAAGCAGGAATTCCAGAACGATGGCGCTGCCCAGGCTCCGTCCTTCGATTTTAAAATGGGAAAAACCGCCCGGAAGATAGGCGCTTTGAATATCCTCAATGCCGATGAAGCCCGGATTTTTCATGGCGTCGGAAAATCGGTAGCCCCTTCCGGCATCCGGCGACGCGCAAACATGATCGGCGCAGCTCTCCCCCAGGTTCTTCCGGCTGACGTTCTCATAGCATGCCCTTCTGTCGGGGCAGCGGAACCAGCAGCATTCGTTGCAGAGGAATTCCACCTTCCGCTTCTGCTGTTCAGACAGCGCGCTCAATCTGTCAAAGGCTTTATTCAATCTGAAATCGGGCACAACGTAACGGAATTCCGGACGGTTCAGTTCGTCCTCAAGCTGATCAAATTCCGTCAGCACCTTTGTGGTGGAAGAAACAAAGTAGAATCCCGGATACCGCTCCCGAAGATAATCAAGCAGCAGATCCGAGCAGAGGATCACGCCGTTTGGGCGCGCGCCGTTCTTTTCAAACAAAGCGCACAGGGCATTGCATTTTCTGTCAGAAAGATGTTCCTGCCGGAGCAGGGAGTTGCTGAAGGTAAGCCGCGCGGAAACGCCGTATTCGCGCGTCAGCTCCGCCACCTTCTCCGGACGGTTTTCCCCGAAACCCACGCGGCCCCCGCCCCAAAGGCAGTCAGAAGGCGCGCCGTAGATAGAGCCGATCTCACACCAATCGTAAAACCACTCCCTGCGCTCGCGATACAGCGGAAGAAAAGCCCTGTACAGCTCATAGAATTCAAACAGCCCGGGCAAATGATAATACGCTTTCATTTCTTCACAGAAGCGGCTGCGCGCCGTCATCCGGTTTTTGCCCGTCATGCGCTTTCCAGGCGCATTCCGTGACCTGCAGATCGGTGAAAAACGCGGTAAAGGACGAATCCTCCGGGCTGCATGCATAGACGCCGAAGGCGATCTTCCCCGCGCCTTCCCACATATGGCAGACCCGCATTTGGGAAAACTCCTTTCCGTCCTGCGAGCACTCGATGCAGTAGTCGTCCTCCCGGCGGCTAAATCGATACCACATGACCTTCACATCGGCGGGGATCGCCGTGGTGGCCCAATCGGAATACCCATGATTGGTCGCCACCGAGCCCAGATGCTGAAACCGCTCATTTTCATATTCCACCGATCCCTTGAGCCAGTTTTCGCTGTCCAGGTACATCACGACGCCGCATTGGTCAAACCGATGGCTGCTGCCGGAAAAATCGGTTTTTACAATGAAAGAAAAATACTTTTCCTCGGTTTCCATCTGCAAAACGGGCGCGTTGTCGTTGCGAAAATGATAATACGTCCGCTGCCACAGATCGGTATGCGGTTCGGTGGTGATGGCAATACGGTCTTCGCTGACGGCGAACGCTTTGGGCGCGCGCGTCCAGCGAAGCTGTTCCAATTTCATCATGGCATGTCCCCTCCGTCATTCATTCGCTTTATTGGTCCAGTTCAAAATACACATTGGCATCGCCCTTGCCAAGCCGCTCCGCCAGACCCTGGGCATCTTTGATTTTGCCGATGCGGGTATAGCTGTACGGCGTATCAAAGGACTCATAGAAAACGACCACGCAGGCATCGCCAAAGAGCATGATATCCCCGGCCTCTACGCGTCCAACGCGCGCAGGCGCGGAGGGCAGGCCGCTCATCAGGTAGTGATACTTTTCATTGCCGTTAAGCTCGGTCATGGCAAGCTCCATGGGCAGCAGCGCGGCAAAGGCGCGGGCCGTTTCGTTGTCTTCCAGTATGGCGGAAAATGCCTGATCTCCGATCCGTAATGTCATGGCTATCCTTTGCTCCTCCTCCGTGGTCACGATATCGCCCGTCCAGGTGATGATCCCGCCGAACTCATAAACATGCGTATATCCCATGCTGCTCAGCTTCTGCGCGGCCTGCTTTGACCGGTTGCCGCTCCGGCAATACACCAGGATGATCTGGTCATAATCCGGCAGCGCTTCCGGGGAATCGCAGCCGATGCTTTCGTTGGGGATCAGGATAGCGCCCGGAATATGCCCGGCATCGTATTCGTCCTGCCGGCGGACATCCACAACGACATGGCCGTCATTCAGCGCCATATATCGCTTTGCGGTCTCCTGATCGATCTGTACATACCCGCTTTGCACCCCGTCGCCATCCGCCTTTTCGCTCATCGCAGAGCAGGCCGTCAGCGCGAGGATGCCCGCGAGCAGCAGCGCCACCATGCGTTTCATACAATCACTCCCATCTTTTCCAAGGTTCAGCGCATCGCATATAGCGGACGAAAATAAAAACTCGTATTATTGTGTAAAGAGTATATCATACTTTCCTTTGCGCTTCAAGGCGGCGTCCCGGCGTGTGAAACGATTTCAGCGCAGCGCTTGGCATCCGGGCATGCAATGTAAGCGCTTCCGCTGATTTACATTGACCTTTTTGCTTTCGCAGGCCATAATGATGCCAGAAATCACAGTCATTGTGAGCTTGAAAAGGAGGAACGCTTATGAAAAAGCTCGTCGCTATGCTGCTCGCCCTGTCGCTTTGCCTCACGGCTGCCGCCGCCATGGCTGAGAACGTCACCCTGAAGGTGTGGGACGGCCAGGACGACCAGGAATTGCTCAAGGAGCTGTGCGAAGCCTATGCCGCCGCCCATCCCGAAAATACATACACCTTCCAATACGGCGTGGTGGGCACCGCCGACGCCAGCGCCCGGTATCTGGAAGATCCGGCCGCCGCGGCGGATGTGTTCGTTTACCCGGACGACCAGCTGATCCGCCTGGCCCAGGCCGACGCGCTCTACGAGGTGACCCGCAATCACGACGCCATCGTGGCCGCCAACAGCGTTGGGTCCGTCAACGCAGCCACCTATCAGGGCACGCTGCTGGGCTATCCCATGACCGCCGATAACGGCTACTTCCTGTTCTATGACAAGTCCGTGCTGACCGAAGAAGACGTACAGACCTTGGATGGCATCCTGGCCGCCGCAGAAAAAGCCGGCAAGCAGTTCAACTTCGATGTGGCCAATGGCTGGTATCTGGCCTCCTTCTTCCTGGGCAACGGCTGCACCATCACCCTGGATGAAGAAGGAAATCAGGTCTGCGATTTCAACAATGAAAAGGGCATCGAAGCCGCTCAGGCTGTGGCCGCCCTGTGCGCTCATCCCGCTTTCCTGCCCGGCGATCAAAACATCCTGACCGGCACCATCGGCGACAGCGTGTGCGCTGGTGTGTGCGGAACCTGGGTAGCGGACGCCATCAAGGAACGCCTGGGCGACAACTACGCCGCCGCGAAACTGCCCACCTTCACGGTGAATGGGGAGCAGGTGCAGATGGGCTCCTTCGGCGGCTGCAAGATCCTGGGCGTCAACACCCAGAGCGCTTATCCCGTAGAGGCCATGAATCTGGCCGAATTCCTGACCAGCGAGGAAAGCCAGCTGCGCCGCTTCGAGGTGCGCGGCTACGGCCCCTCCAACATCAACGCTGCCAAGAGCGAAGCTATCGCTTCCGATCCTGCCCTGTC
>JAFUDW010000075.1 GCA_017464225.1 Clostridia bacterium
CCGACGTAAACTGTGGTATACTTCATGTGATGACCTCCTTTTGTATGCGGTAAACCCTGTTACCACTGATTGTTTGTCCAGTCTGCAGTATACAGGTAAATCCACGAACCTACAAACTGGAGGTCATTACATATTGTCTAAACAGCTCCTCGGAAGGCGCTTTTTCCACCGTCTGGCCCAGATACATCACCATGATCTCATCGGAGATATGATTGACCACCGCCAAATCGTGGGTGATAAAAATATAGGTCAGGCCAAGCTTTGTCTGAAGCTCCTTGAGCAGGTTCAGGATCTGCGCCTGAATGGACACGTCCAGGGCCGAAACGGGCTCATCGCAGACGATCAGCTTGGGCTCCACCGCCAGGGCGCGGGCCACGCCGATGCGCTGCCTGCGCCCGCCGTCCAGCTCATGCGGATAGCTGTTGATCAGGCGCTCGGCCAGACCAACCGTTGCCATCAGCTCCAGCACGCGGTTTTCGATCTGCTCCTTGGTGGTGTATCGGCCGCGCATTTTAACGCCCTCCGCGATGGTCTGCATCACGGTTTTGCGCGGGTTCAGCGATGAAAACGGATCCTGAAAGATGATCTGCATATCCACGCGGCGTTTGCGCAGCGCGGGGGTACTGAGCTGTAGGATGTCCTCGCCGTCAAAGATCACCTTGCCGGAGGTGGGCTCGATGAGCCGCAATATACAGCGTCCCGTCGTGGATTTGCCGCAGCCCGATTCGCCCACGATGCCCAGCGTTTTTCCGCGCTCAAGCGTAAAGGAGATATCGTCAACGGCGTGCAGCATGCCCCGGCTTGTTTTAAAATATTTTTTCAGGTTCTGGACTTCCAGGATGGTATTACTCATAGAAAACCTCCTCCCGCTCGATCCGGAACGCCGGATCGTCATACGCCGAGCACATGACGAAATGCGTATCGGAGACAGGGCGCTCGGTCTGCGGCGTATCGATGCATTCCGGCTTTGCGTACGGGCAGCGCGGCGCAAAAGCGCAGCCCTTGGGAAGCTTTGTCGGATCAGGCATAAGGCCGGGGATCGGCTTCAATTCCGCCGTGCGGTTTTCAATATCGGGGAGGGAATTGAACAGCCCCTCCGTATACGGGTGTTTTGTATGGTTAAAGATATCGTCCAGCGTGCCGCGCTCGATGATGCGCCCGGCATACATGACGGCAACCTCATCGCAGATCTCGGCCACGATGCCCAGATCGTGGGTAATGAAGATCATGGAGGTATCCAGCTTCTGCTTGAGGTTCAGGATCATGTCCAGCACCTGCGCCTGAATGGTCACGTCCAGGGCGGTCGTCGGCTCATCAGCCAGCAGAAGCTTGGGGCTGCACGCAAGGGCAATGGCAATGACCACGCGCTGCTTCATGCCGCCCGAAAACTGGTGCGGGTATTCCTTGGCACGCTCCGGGGGGATACCCACCAGCTCCAGCATATGCTCCGCCCGCTCCATGGCCTCGCCGGCGCTGCACTTTTCATGCAATCGGATGCTTTCGGCGATCTGCTCTCCCACGGTAAAGACCGGGTTCAAAGACGTCATCGGGTCCTGAAAGATCATCGATATATCGCTGCCGCGCACCTCTTCCAGCTCGCGCTTGCTCATTTTCAGGATCTCCCGCCCGTTGATCTTAACGGATCCGGCTTTGATGACCCCCGGCGGATCGGGGATCAGGTTCAGCGCGGCCAGCGCCGTGCTCGTCTTGCCGGCGCCGGTCTCTCCCACAAGGCCCAGGATCTGTCCCTTTTTGATGCGGATGGAGATATCGTTGACGGCCTCCACCGTTTCATCCTCCAGCACATAATGCACGGTAAGGTGCTCGATATCCAGCACATAGGGGATTTCGGAACTGTTGTTGATTTCTGGCTTCATGGCGCGCCCTCCTTACCGTTTGAGCTTGGGGTCCATCGCGTCGCGCAAACCGTCGCCAACCAGGTTGAAGGCCAGCACGGTAATCATGATCGCAAGGCCCGGGAAGAAGGTCAGATAGCTGTATCCCAGGATGTAGTTACGGCCCGCCGTAAGCAGCGCACCCCATTCCGGAGCAGGAGGCTTGATGCCCAGCCCCAGGAAGCTGAGGCTTGACGCCGAAACGATGGCGCTGGCCACGCGCAGCGTCGTCTGCACGATGATCGGCGACAGGCAATTGGGCAGCACATGCATAAAGATGATATACAGGTTGGATTTGCCCAGCGCCTTAGCCGCCTCCACATATTCCTCGTTGCGCACGGTCAGCACCGCGGCGCGGGTGACGCGCACAAACCCGGGGATGGAGGAAACGCCCACGGCGATCATCAGGTTCACCGTGCTGCTGCCGAGCACCGATACCACCACAACCGCCATCAGGATGGCCGGAACGGCGGAAAAGATATCGGTGATGCGCATGATCACGGTTTCCACAGCGTCGCCAAAGTACCCGGCAACGGCGCCCAGGGGCACGCCCACGATCAGCGATACAAAAACCGCCACAAAGCCGATCGCCAGCGAATAACGGGAACCGTACAGGATGCGCCAGAATAAATCGCGGCCCATTTCATCGGTGCCAAACCAATGCTTGGCGTTGGGCGCCTGCAGCCTTTCCCGCAGGTTCTGGCCGATCACCAGCTCCTGATCCACCCACAGATCAATGGTCAGGGCGACGGCAAACAGGATCAGCAGCAAGACCGCGCCGACCATCGCGCCTCTGTTTTTCCGCAGGCGGTGCCAGATTTCACCCATCGCGCTGCGCTTGTGATACTGTTTTGCGACGGAGCCTGTCTTCTGCTTAGCCATTTGCTTTCACCTCCTGCAGATTCCCGCCGTTTTTCTTTCGCCTGGAAGATTTGGAATACTGAGATTTCAGCCTGGGATCAACAAACGCGTAGGTGATATCGACGATCAATTGGATGATGCTGATCATGATGACCGACATGATGATGCAGCCGGTCACCGTAATGGTATCGCGCTGCTTGACCGCCTCAATGGTCAGGCGGCCGATGCCGGGCCAGGAGAACACGTTTTCCGTGACCACCGAGCCGCCCAGCGTGCGCCCCATCTGGGTGCCGATCACCGTGATGATCGGGATCAGGGCATTTTTCAAGGCGTGCTTGCGTATCACCGTTTTTTCAGGAACGCCCTTCGCCCTGGCTGTGCGCAGATAATCGGAGCGGATCACGTCCAGCATGGACGAGCGCGTGGTGCGCGTCAGCGTTGCCATAAGGCCGGTGCCGATCGTGATCGCCGGCAGGATCAGGCTCCTGATCCCTTCGGTATCGCCCGAGGAGGGAAACCATTTCAGGTTCAGCGAAAACAGAATGATCAGCATCAGCCCCAGCCAGAAATTCGGCATGGAAAGGCCCAGCAGCGCGGCCACCATGCTGGCGTTATCGGTCAGGCTGCCGTGCTTGCGGGCGGCCAGGATGCCCAGCGGGATGGACAGCAGGATCGACACCAGCACGGAAGCGCCCGCCAGCTTCAAGGTGGAAGGGAGCCGCTGCATATACAGATCCCAGACCGGCGCTTTATAGATGTAGGAGATGCCCAGATCGCCATGAAGCAGATCCCACATATACATCCCGTAGCGATAGAATACCGACCGGTCGTATCCCAGTTCATGACGGAGCTCCGCCAGCTGCTCCGGGGAATAGTCGTTGGCGATGATATCCAGCACGTTGCCCGGAGCCAGATCCAGCATGATAAAAATCAGCAGCGAAACGCCGATGATGACGGGAATCAGCATCAGGATACGCTTGAATATATAGTGTCTCATAATGCCTCCTATGACGGTCGGCCGCGTTTTTCAAGAAGGCGGGAGCCGACAGGCGACAAACCCTGCCGGCTCCCGTCAGCGTTATCGATCAGTTTTCCGGGATCGCGATGTAGGAATAATCGTGGTCTCTGGAATAGGAAAGCCGCATGCCCGCCGTGCCGTTCTGATAGGCCACAGTATCGCTGGTGTAATACAGCGGGATATAGAAGCAGTTGTCATGCACAAGGATCTGGAGTTCCTTGTAGTATTCCGCGCGCTGGGCTTCATCGGTGGTGGAAACGCCCAGAGTCAGCAGCTCGGTGACGCGGTCGTTGTTCAGGATCGCCTTGTTGGTGTTGGAGCCCACCGACAGCAGGCGGCCCATATCGCTGTCCCAGTCGTTCATGTTGATGCTGTACAGCATCGCCTCATGCTGCGCGCTGGTATAACGGGAGTTGGCGGTGGCGCCGGCGGAGTCCACCTCGTCGATAATGATCTCAATACCCACCTTGCGGCACTGATCCTGGATCACCTCGGACATGATGCGGTAATCGGAGCTGGAGGTATTGACCATCAGGTGCAGGGTGGCGCTGCCGCCAAGCTCGGCCACAAGCTCCTTGGCCTTCTCGGGGTTATAGGACAGATCCAGATCGAACTGGTCAAAGTAGTACTTCATATGCCAGCCCCAGAAGGACGTGGCGACCGACGCGCCCTCGTCGCCCGTGGCCAGGAACAGATCCTCATGATTGATCGCGTAGGCAATGGCCTGGCGGAGCTTCAGATTGTCGGCAGCCGGACCGCTGGTGTTGTTGAAGGCAAAGTAATACATCTGGGCGGTGGGATAATCGTAAACCGTCAAATCGCTGTTGGCCTTGGCCGAGAACAGCTCGGTGGGGTTCACGCTCGTCATCAGGACAACTTCCTTGTTCTGCAGCGCGATCAGCCGGGAAGAGGCGTTGGCGATCAGGCGCAGGTTGATCTTTTCGGTCTTGGGAAGCTCGCCCCAGTACTGGTCGTTCCGCACCAGCGCCACGGTATCGCCCGCCACATAGTTTTCCATATCGATGACCCAGGGGCCGGTACCGATGGCGCCGCCCAGATCGGGGTTCTCCTCCACGGCCTTCTTGCTGACGATGGCGGAGGAGTTATGGGAAAGCACATACATAAAGTCCACGTTGGGCTGCTTGAGCACGATATCCAGCTCATAATCGCCCAGCACGTCCACATGATCGTAGGAGTTGGTCACCAGGGTGCTCGTGGTACGGTCTAGGGAGAAGGCGATATCCTCCGCCGTCAGCTTTTCGCCGTTATGGAACACCACGTCGTCCCGCAGGGTGATATGGATCCTGGTATAGGTATCGTCCGCCCATTCAAAGGAGGTCGCCAGCTTGCCGGACAACTCCTTGGCGGTATTGTCGTAGAACAGCAGCGTGTCATAGACCATGTTGAACAGATAGTAGTGCTGCACATTGGAAACCAGACCGGGATCCAGGGTAGTGATCTGGGAGGCCAGGGCAATGTTCAGCTGTTTCTGGTAGCTGTCCGCCTCGGTGGCGGCGACGACGGTGGTCGTCAGTTCCTGCGCGCCCTCGGCGAAAGCGCCGGCCGTAAAGAGCATCAGCAGCGCGAGCATCCATGCGATCCACTTTTTCATGTTGTTTCCTCCTGTTCGTTCGTTTTTATATTTCGTTGCCTTACCCGGCAAAACGCCCAACATTGGTTGCATACGCACATTTATTTTGGTATAATTATAAAAATTGTCAATATTTCAGGAAGCGAGGAGGATCGCCGTGAACCTGCTGAACATCCGCACTTTCCTGTATATCGTCCGCTACCAGACGATTTCCGGCGCGGCCGAGGCCATGTACACCACGCAGCCCACGATCAGCTCGCGGCTGAGCCAGCTGGAGGAGGAGCTCGGCGTTGTGCTGGTCAAGCGCCGCCGGGGACGCCGGACCATTGAGCTCACCGAAAAAGGGCAGGATTTCATCCCCATTGCCGAGCATTGGCTGTCGCTGGACCGGCAAACCATGCAGTTTTGCCGGGAGGGCGGCCGGGAAACCATCACCATCGCCGCGCCGGCCAGCTACCAGGAGCACGTCATCCCCCAGATCATCCACAGGCTGATGCACGCGGAGAGTTCCCCCAGGATCCGTCTCCGCACCGCCAGCAGCGCCAAAGTGTACGCCATGGTGACCGATCACGAAGCCGACGTCGGCCTGGCTTCGCGGCTGATCGTGGGAGACAGCACCCTCGTCCTGCCTGTGTTCAAAACAGAGTACGTGCTGCTGCTGCCCACGGAAACAGCGCTTCCAGAAGGGCCTGTACGCCCCGACCAGCTGGACCCGCGCTATGAGGTGAACGTCACCTCCTGGACGGGAGAAACACGGCGCTGGCATGATGCTTACTGGGATCCCTACGAGGATTCCTACCTGCAGGTGGACAACAACCACATGTCCCATCATTACCTGACCGACCCGCGCTGCTGGGCGCTCTGTCCCGCCGCGATCGCCTTTTCGATCTGCGGCCGCAGAAGGGATCAGCTGACGATCCGCCGCTTGGCCTTTGATCCGCCCATGCATCGCAGCTATTTGGTGGTTCAGCGCGCGCAGATGCGGAATCGGAAAGCGCTTATCGAGCAGCTCCATCAGACCATCCTGGACTACGCCGGGGAGGCTCCGCTTCTGGAGCCGGTGCTGCCCGGCGAAAGCGCTCAGTAATGCTCGAGGATATAGTCGATCATCCGCTCGACCCGCTCCAGCGCCACCCGGTTCAGCCGCTCGCCTTCCTCCCTGGAGGACAGCCGGGCATCGCCCAGCGCGCCGTTCCGCGAGGCGTCCCTCTCCCACTGGAAGGCGATCCCGCCGTAACGGAAGGGGTTGTTCTTGCCGCGGATGATAAAATCCTCCACCACTTCACCCTTTTGCAGGGCGTCCGTCCGCACCACCTCGGGGCAGATGGCCAGGCACTGGGAGGTTTCGCTTTCACTGGCATGGCCGCGCTTTTCAGACCATCCCATCTCCGGCGTGATATGGTCGTCAAACAGACCGAAGCCCATCCCCGTGTAGTAAGCGTCGATGCCGCAGCTGTATTTCAGAGAATTGATCACAACATTCAGCGAGCTGGCGTTACCCCCATGCCCATTGACATACAGGATCCGCTTGATCCCGTGCTTATGAAGGGCCACTGCGATATCCTTGAGCAATTCAATATAGGTTTCCGGCCGCAGGGTAACGGTACCGACGAACCCCATATGGTGGGTGGAAATGCCATAGGTGACCGGCGGGCAGATGAGGAGTTTTTCACCGTAGTGCTCTCCCAGCAGCTTGCAAAAGGCGTACGCCCGCGCGGTATCCGTGTAATAAGTGGTGTTGGGCCCGTGCTGCTCGCAGGAGCCGACGGGCACGACAGCGATCTCTATCCCAGGCAGCGCCTCCGCCACCTCCGGATGAATCATATTTTCCAGAATGAGCGCTTTCATATACGTTGTTTCCTCTTCTGTCCGGTCTTTGTGCTGGCAATGGTGCATGCGTTGTATGATTCATTGTTGATACATTCATTATACCGAAGAAACAATATACAATAAAATACATAATATTAGTATTAAATATTGTAATAATCTATATTAATTTGGATTTTCTCCCGCCATCAGGCAAACAAAAAAGCCCCGACGTCAGTGTCGGAGCCTTTGAACGGTGTTCACTTTATATGTATCTTTTCGCTGGATCAGATTTTTGAGCGCGTCCTTATTTTCCCGTCACCAAATGATAATCCCGGGTGAACGCCGCCACGGCGTCGGTCACCAGCGCGCTTTTCAATACGCTGCGCAGCAGCTCTGGCGCCACGGTCACGGCGTGCGCTCCGCTGTCGATGGCGCGCACCACCTGGCCCGCGTTTTTGAAGCTTGCGCCCAGGATCCTGGCCGGGTAATCTCCCAGGTCGATCATATCGCGGAGCTGTTCAATGGCCTTGCCAAAGTCGATCTCGTTCTGCTCCATGCGGTTGCAGTAAGGCGCCAGATAGTCCGCTCCGGCGCTCACCGCCAGCATGCCCTGCAGCGGATAATAAATGGCGGTGGCCGTCACGTTGACGCCGCGCTTCTTGAGCAGCCGGATGGCCTTGACGCCGTTTTCGGTCACGGGCACCTTTACGTATACGTCCTTGCCCAACAGCTCCTGCAGATAAGCGGCCTCCCGCAGCATGCCCTCGCAGTCCTCGCTGCCCAATTGCACGTGCATGGAGCAGCCCGGCGTCAGCAGCCTGATCTTTTTCAGCTGCTCCTCGTAATCGAAGGGCAGCGCGGCCTTTAAAATGCTGGGATTGGTGGTCACGCCGGTGATGGGCAGCATATCCGCCGCCTCTTTGATAGCGTTCAGGTTACCTGTATCGATCATCCATTCCATACGCTCTTTCGCCTCCGTTTTTATTGTATTCCTTCCTATTTTCGCTGTCAAGTTTGACTTTTTCCCCATCCCTTGATATACTGTTTGCACCTGCGCGGGGGTATGCTTTCCCCCGGGCGGGCAATTTTGCGTGGAAGCAAACGGAGGAACGCCATGCTTGACCGCCTGCTGGATTCCCAACTTCTGGCCGATCTGATCGAAGCCGTCAGCCGCCCCCAGGGCGCGGCCGCCTACGCCGTGTGCGACGGCGCCAAGGCCGCCCTGGCCGCCGCGCTGGCGCAAAAAACGGGCCGGTCCGTGCTCTATATCGCTCCCGGAGACCGGGAGGCCGCCCGCGTGGCCGA
>JAFUDW010000076.1 GCA_017464225.1 Clostridia bacterium
ACGAAAAGCGCTTTTCATGTGACGTTTGAGTTAAACTAATTCCAGTTTGTCAAATTGAAAGGCGCACTTACTCACCACCTTATAGATGGTAAAAGTGCGCTTTTCAGTATGAATACGGATAAGACTGGGAATCACCCTTGATAGCACAAATCATAATTAGAGATCAGTTTCAATCGTCAATCGCTCGCCGGGAGCCAACGTACAGGCATCAACGCCCTGGGCAGCCAGAGACTCAATCAGCGTTTGGCAGCGGGACCGATCGGCATGGAACAGCACGGCGGTTTTTGCTCCCAGCCCGGCAAGGGCAGCGCAGGCGTCCTGATCATCAAAATGCACCTTGATGGTCAGATGATCGGCGTAAACAGCGCCTTCCGGCCAGGAAGCCGGCTCGTCCTGCTGCCTGCGAAGCGGCAGGGCGGCCGCGGGCGTGCCCGCCGCGGCATGGCCGGTAAGCAGCGCCAGCGTGCGGCCGCTTTTCGCAAAGGCACGCAGGTATCCGGCACTAACGGCAGTGGTGAGCATGCCGTCTGTAATGAAAAAAACGCCGTCCTTCCGCTCCCAAGCGGCGCTGCGCGCCGCGGCGGAATCGATGATCCGCACCCGATCCAGCAGGCCGGTCCGCACAGCCCCCGCACGGATCCACGCTGTTTTTTTCGCCAGCGCCAGGCAAGCATCCACGATGTTTTTTTCGGCGCAGACCGTTTGCGCGGGCAGGTGTTCCGCCAGGAACAGCAGCATATCGCAGCCCCGCCCGGCAGCCGGTACGGGCAGCAGCAGGCGAACGCCACGGTCCAACGCCTGGCGGGCGGTATGAAGCAGTTTTGCATATTGCCGCTCCTGATCCAGCGCGCGTCCGGCATAGGCGCAGTTGATGATCGCCGCGGCGCAGGGCGGCGGAGCATCATAAGCCAAGGTATGGGATTGCGGGCAGATATCCCCGGAATAGAACAACTCTCCCGGCCCCATTGCCAGCCACAGGCTCCCGGCGGTATGCCCGCTGCGCCCGGTGACCACAGGCTCCCCGACCAGCGTCCCTTTTCCCATTTCCATTGGCGAAAAGCGCACCAGCCCGGCGTCCGAAGGATCAAAGGGCAGGCTCCCGCCCCGGGCCTGTACATACGCGATCCATTTTTCCATCATGCCGGGGGCAGCCTGGGCGGTTTCGGGGGAAGCGTATACGGCGCCCCGGTATCCCAGCCTGTACAACAGCGGGAGCGCGGCGCAATGATCCTCATGCGCGTGGGAAAGAAAAACGGCGTCCAGCGACCGGGCGATTTCAGCCGTCAGGCAGGGATAACGTCCAATCCCCTCCGGCGTGGTTTCGCGCATCACGCCGCAATCCAGCAGAACGCTTTTTCCGTTCCGCTGAAGCAGATAGCAATTGCGGCCGTTTTCACCGCTGCCCCCCAACGCCGTAATGATCGCCTTCATTTCAGATTCTCCTTTATCTCAGACTTGACGCATAAAGTCAAATTGGATTATACTTTGCATGCAGAACACCTGCGCACTTATCCATTATTGTAGTCTATTCAAAGCGTTTTGTCCACTGCTCCGGCGGATGGACGGGAAGGAGTACAATATGACAGATCACGGCGGCGAAGCGTTGGCAAAAGCGGTGGAAGCTGCTTACGGGCGCGGACAAACGGATTATTCCATGGAACCCCTGGTGCACGAGGATGACCAGGGCCAGCCGGTGGGGACGATCAAGCCGGGGGACGCGGTCATTTTCTGCTGCCGCCGGGGCGAACGGGAAATCGAGCTGACGGACATGTTCACCGATCCCCATTTTTCCGCTGTCGATCGGAAATTCATCCCTGATCTGGATTTCTCCATCCTGACGCTGTACCACGAAAAATACGCGGGCCTGCCTGTGGCTTTCGCGCCCGAGCAGGTAGACACGCCGCTGGCGCAAGTGATCAGCGATGCCGGAAAAACCCAGCTGCATTGCGCGGAATCCGAAAAATACGCCCACGTCACCTTTTTCCTGAACGGCGGACGGAATGAGCCCTTCCCGGGCGAAACGGACGTGCGCATTCCCTCTCCGGCCGGCATCCCCTTTGACCAGGTGCCGCGCCTGAGCCTAAAGGAAGTGGCCGACGCCGTGATAGACGGCATGGGCAAGCATGATTTCACCGTGGTAAATTTCGCCAACGGCGATGTGATCGGCCATACGTCCAGCAAGGAGGCCAAGCTGGAAGCGGCGGCCTTTGTCAGCATCCAGCTGCAGCGCGTGGTTGAGGCCGCGCTGAGCCGGGGGGTGGCCGTGCTGATCACCGCCGATCACGGCAACATCGAAACGCTGTATACCGACAAGGGAGCGCCCCACGTGGCCCATACCACCAACAAGGTGCCGCTGTTCGTGCTGGACAAACGGCAGCCTGAATGCAAAATCACGCCGCTGGACGGCGCGCTGTGCGATGTGGCGCCCACCGTGCTGCATGCGCTGGGGCTGAAACAGCCCGCCTGTATGACGGGACGCACGCTGACACCCGATCACGATTACGGTCCCGATCGCCAGGTGCTGCTGGTCATCCTGGACGGCTGGGGCTTTGGCAAAGGGGACGATGGCGACGCCATCCATCTGGCGGATACGCCGTATTGGGACGCTCTGCTTACAAACGAGCCTTACAGCCGGCTGGACGCGTCGGGCTCCTTTGTGGGGCTTTGCGCCGGGAAAACCGGCAATTCCGAAGCGGGCCATATGAACATCGGCGCAGGGCGCGTGGTGCCCCAGGATGATCTGCGCCTGGAAGCGGCCGTGCAAAGCGGCACGTTTGCCCAGAACGCCGTATTCCGCAAGCAAATGGCGAGCGTAAAAGCGCGGGGCGCAACGCTGCACCTGCTGTCCTACCTGACCCACGCCTCCTCCCACGGCGATATCGCCTATCCCCTGGCTCTGACGCGGGAAGCCGCCCAGCAAGGGCTGGATCCGGTACTGCATATCATTTTTGACGGCCGCAGCACCCCGCCCGGCAGCGCTCCGGCGCTGCTGCGGGAATTGGAGCAGCAGCTGGCGCAGATCGGCGCGGGCCGCGTGGCGGACGGCGTAGGCCGCGGACTGGCCCTCGACCGCGCGGGCAATTATGATAAGGTAAAATGCGCTTACGACGCGATGACGCTGGGCGAAGGCGTTCGTTACCGCTGATTTTCCTGCCGCGCGCTCATCCGGTACTGGCGCGGCGTCATCCCTGTATCATCCTTGAACAGCACAAAGAAATACTGTACATTTTCCAGCCCTACCATGGGGCCGATCTCCTTCACTTTAATATCCGTTTCCCGCAGGATACGCTTCGCCTCTTTCAGGCGGAGCGTATTGATATAATCGGCCACAGACATGCCCTGGGAATGGCGGAAAACGCGCCCCAGATAGGCGGCGGACAAGCCGATTTCATCAGCCAGCGTCTGGGTGCTGAGCGCCGGATCCTTGTAGCGCCGCGCTATATTGCGCAGCACGGTTTCGGCGATATCGTCCCGATGGGTGCGCCGGTCTTCCTCCAGTTTGGCAACGATCCGATCAAACCGCTGCTGGAAAAAGCCGTTCAGCGAGTCCATGTTCTCCAGCGTATCCAGCAGCGCTTCAAAGGCCCGCCTGTCCTCCCGATAGCCGGGCTCGGCCTGGGGCATCAGCTCGTAATAGAATTTAAGCACCGAACGGTTCAAATTATGCAGCAGCTGGATCACGCTGCTGTAGGGCTTTCCTTCCAGCAGGCGGATAAAGGCGTCGTATTCCTTCTGCGCGTTTTCACGGCTGGCCGACTTCAGGGCGCCAAGCACCTTTTCAACGGCCTGCTCGGCAGCCAGGGGATCATCCTCAGGGCCGCGCGCTCCTTCGATCCATTGCACCTGCCGGTCGGGATGAAGAAAATGCAGCTTATTGGCTTCCCAAAGCGCCTGATAGGCGTCGGGAAGCTTCTCGAGCGGAATGGATGCGCCCGCAATGAGCCAGCGGGCTGGATTGCCGGAGAGCAGCTTCCGGATGATCTCCCGCAGCTGCTCTCCGCCGCCGGGCTGCAGCAGCAGAACGGTGCGCTGTCCGTTCATCAGCACGCCGTCCGCCTGGGGGCATAACGGATAAACCATGGAGAGCATTTGCTCGGTACGCACGCTGCTGACCAGCACCGGCGTAACGGGCTCGCTTTCCCGGATGCGCAATCCGTAATCAGCCATGGGATCGCCGGTTTGCGCCTGCCCAAGCATCAGACTGCGCAGCATTTCATCCCGCAGCGTCATGCGCAGCGCCGTATTGACGCGATTGGAGTCCGCAGAGCGCTGGATCAGCTGGTTCAGCTGCACCAGGGGATCCTGGCTTTCGGAATCATCGCCCAACCCCGACAAGGACTGGCGGATGCTGTGGAAGGGATAATAGATGCGCCTGCTGATAACGGCCAGCGTCACCAGAGCAAGCGCAAAGGCCGCCAGCACCAGGACAAGCACAGCAGTGCGCATGGCGGTGAGGCCAGACAGATATTTTTCATAGGGCACGGTACGCAGGTAATACCAATCGCGCCTGCTCATTTTTGCGTAAAAGCAGAGCATGCGGCGGCCGTCCGCGCTCCGGTATGAAAAGCGCCCCGCGTCCTGCGCGGCGGCAGCCTCCAGCATGCGGGTAACCACCGGCATATAATCGGCCTCGTCAATCTTTCGGGATGACAGCATCATGGAACCGCCGTTATCCACAATGAAGGATACATCGTCCTGTCCGGAGCCGAAATACAATTGAGAAAACCAATCGCTTTGCAGATTGAGCATCAGCGCGTTATCGCTGAGCGCGTCCCCCGCCCCGGTATCAAATATCATCAGCGATACCATATGCCGGTTGGCCGTGCTGGACGAAACCTCGGAAAGGCGCGGAATGGGCACCAGGCGCTGATCGGCGGTACGCTGCTCAAACAAAGCCACGGCATCCCTGTCCCGGAAGCGTTCCACGGTATCGCTCAGCGCGCCGGACGTCATGGTGCTGTAGATATATTGCTGCTTGCCGTTATAGATATAGATAGAATCCACCACCATGCTGGACGCGGTAAAATCATTCAGCGCGCGGATGCCGTCGATCATATCGGCATTGGAAAGCTCTTCATAAGTGCGCAGTTTTGTCACGCTGCGCAGCGAAAAGATCTGGGCGGAGTAGTTCTGCAGGATCTGCTCGGCGGTAGTGGAAGCGCTGTTGGCCTGGCGGATAAAATCGGCGCTGAGCGTATCCACTGAGGCCAGCAGCGCCCTTTGAAAGCCGGCGTACAGCAGCGCCAGCGCCGCTGAGACCAGGATAAACAGCACGGCGACGGCAACCAGGGGCGCCGTGCCGGATTTTTTACGGATGGAGTCTGTCTTTTTCATGGCGCAATTCCGCCTTTGATCTCTTTTAATGGAAAAATTATACCTCAAATCCAAAGATTTGAAAACCTGCAAACCAAAAAATTATAAATTTTGTACATCACAAAAAAGTTCAATATTCGGACTTTACGTCATATATGGTCAGAATGTATGATGAAATCAACAAAAGCGGCGAAGGGTGCCGCCAATAATTTCAGAAAGCGAGGTCTTTCATGATGAAAAAGTTCCTGTCTCTGCTTCTCATTTGCGTAATGACGCTGTCCATTTGCGCCATAGCGCTGGCCGACGAGCCCAGCGGCACCGTGATGATTTATTCCTCCGCCGGCGAGGACGTGATCATCGCGATCAAGAAAGGCTTTGAAGCCAAGTACCCCGGCGTAACGGTGGACTACTATTCCGCCACCTCGGGCAAGTGCGTCACCAAGCTGGCGGCCGAATTTGAGGCCAACGCCATCGCCTGCGACGTTTTCTGGCCCGCTGACTTCTCCACCGCCATCAGCTTCAAAAACAAGGATCAGCTGGTGCAGTACGTTTCCCCCAACGCCGATCATATCGCTGATCAGTTTAAGGATCCGGACGGCTATTTCACCGGCGCCCGCATGCTGGTGTTCGGCTTCACCTGGAGCACCCTGGCCTGCACTGAGGACGAAATCCCCAGCAACTTCGACGGTCTGCTGGATAAGAACTTTGACAACCAGATCCTGATGAGCGATCCCACCGGTTCGGCCTCCACCAAGGCGCTGGTATACGCTCTGACCAACAATGAAAAGTACGGCTGGGATTACTTTGAGCAGCTCAAGGGCCTGCAGGCCGAGCTGGAGTCCAGCACCGGCGCCGTGAATAACAAGGTTGCCTCCGGTTCCTATAAGATCGCCATCGGCCTGGACTACACCACCCGCCAGCTGATTGCCGACGGTTCTCCCCTGGGCTATAAGGATACCGAGGACATGGTCGCCATGGCGGCTCCCATCTGCATCCCTGTGGGCGCTCCCCATGAAGAGCTGGCCAAGCTGCTGTATGACTACATCCTGGACACCGAGGGCGGCCAGAAGATCCTGACCCAGTTCCACACCACCCCCGTGGCCAGCGGCGTTGAGCTGCCCGAAGGAATGCTGGATGCCCAGTATATCGCCGATCATGCCCTGCCCATCGACTTCAACGACCTGTCCGCCGTCAGCTCCGATCTGCTGGATCATTTTGACGCCATCTTCAAGAAATAACAGCGCAATAAAAAGCAGCAACTGAACTTCGCGGCCGGCATTTCGGATCAATGGCAGAAATGCCGGCCGTTTTGAATCCGTTTCCGAAAGGAGCGATCAGATTGGCAAAAGTAAAATTTGACCGTGTGACGGTAAAATACGGGAATCACACGGTCATCAAGGATTACTCCCTGGAGGTTCAGGCCGGTGAAATCCTGGGGATCGTGGGGCCTTCCGGCTGCGGTAAAACCACCGTGGTGCGCTCCCTGGGCGGATTTCTGAACCCGGATGAAGGAGAAATATACATTGACGACGAGCTGGTATACAGCAAGAAAAAGCGCGTAAACCGCTCGCCCGAGCAGCGTCGGCTGGGCATCGTATTCCAGGATTACGCGGTATGGCCCCACCTGTCGGTATGGGACAATGTGGCCTACCCCCTGAAAAAGCGGCGGGCGTCCAAGGATGAAATTGCCCAAAAGGTAAAGCACGCCTTGGAGCAGGTACGCATGACGGGCTATGAAAAGCACATGCCGGCCCAGCTTTCCGGCGGTCAGCAGCAGCGCGTTGCCATCGCCCGCGCCCTGACCTCCTCCAACGACCTGGTGATCATGGATGAGCCCATTACCAATCTGGACGCCAAGCTGCGCGAAGGCATGCTGGAAGAGATCCGCGCCATGCAGCGCCGTCTGAAAACCACCATCATCTATATTACCCATGATCAGGAGGCCGCGCTGCAGCTGTGCGACAGGGTGATCATCATGCAGCAGGATGGGCAGATCTGCCAGATCGGCACCGACGAAGAGATCATTGAGCATCCCGCCAACCGTTTCGTATTCAGCTTCATCGGGGTATCCAATTTCATCCCCGTGGCCGAGGATCAGGGACGGTATTACCTGTGGAAAAAGGACCCCGCCCTGTGCTATGCCAGCCAGGTCCCCCAGGGCTACCTGACCGGAAAGAAGAACGTGATGGGCATCCGTCCCATGGACATCGTATTTGACGACGCCAGCCCCATCAAGGCCGTGATCACCCAGGACGTGTTTCTGGGCAGCCTGTTCAATTACTTTGTGCGGCTCAATGGCGTTGAGCTGCGCGTGCAGCGCTCCACGCTGGATTCGCTGGACGGGCGGGAATACCATGAGGGCGACACAGTGGGGCTTCGCTTCCTGAACGAAAAATACTATGACGAAGAGGAGGCGGTGTAAGCATGAAAATGAGCTTTAAGCGCACCAACTCCGACCTGGCCAGGCTGGACGGCAAAAAGTTTGGCCTGGATCAAATCATGACCATCCTGTGCTTCCTGATCCTGACCACCGTGGTCATCCTGCCCGTGGTCATGATCATCTACAACACCTTCTGGGACGGCTCAAAGATTGACTTTGAAATGTTCGTGCGCGTGATTTTCCGCGAAGAAAACCTCTCCGCGCTGAAAAACACGGTGATCATCGCCTTCTTTGCCACGCTGCTTGCCACGGCGGTGGGCACGTTCTTCGCCTGGCTCCTGGGCCGCAGCGATATCCCCATGAAGGGCTTCATGAAATGGCTGTTCTCCATTCCCTTCATGATCCCGCCTTTCCTGGCGGCCATGGCCTGGGATATGATGTTCTCCGGCCGCGGCGGATATGTGAACCGTTTTCTGATGAACATATTCAATCTGAGGAACGCGCCGTTCAACATCAATACCGTAGCCGGCATCATCGTCATTGAAGTGATCTATTATTTCCCCTTTGTGTACATGCAGGTGGTTTCGGCGCTTGAGCGCATGGATCCCACGCTGGAAGAATCCGCCCGCATCTCCGGCGCAAAGCAATGGTACGTTATCCGCAAGATCACCTTGCCGCTGACCATTCCCGCCATCTCCTCGGGTATGCTGCTGGTGCTGATCACCTCGCTGTCCAATTACGGCATTCCCGCCATGCTTGGCTATTCCAAAAACATCTTCACCCTGCCCACCAAGATCGTGGAT
Source organism: Clostridia bacterium (assembly GCA_017464225.1). The sequence goes on from JAFUDW010000076.1 coordinate 8,497, forward strand.
CTGGTCAACCGCGCAGGCGGCGACTTCCAGGGCATCCGCGAAGCCACAGCGTTGTCCGTGGTGCTGGTGATCGTGGTATCCATCGCCCTGTTTGTTCAGCGCAAGGTGCTCAAAACCGGACGCTATGATATCATCAAAGGCAAATCCATGCGCCCCACGCTGATCAAATTGCGCGGTGCGAAATACCCGCTGCTGGTGCTGTCGCTGGTATTCCTGACCATCGTGGTGCTGGCGCCCCTGGTCATTATTCTGCTGGTCAGCCTGCTGCGGGCCTATGGCCTACCCTTCAGCCCGGAGAACTTCACGCTGAATAACTATGTCAAGATCCTGGTGGATAACAAAGCGGTCACCGATTCCATCCGCAACAGCATCTTCCTGGGCTTTGGCGCCGGCTTTATCTGCCTGTTCCTGGGCGTGATGCTGTCCTACGTGATATACAAGGTCAAACCCAAGGGATCGGGCGTATTGGAAATGCTGGCCGTGCTTCCCTATTCGCTGCCCGGCACGGTGATGGCCATCGGCTGCATCCTGGCCTGGAGCGGCGCGGTATTCGGCATTACGCTGTACAACACTATCTGGATCATCCTGGTGGCGTACATCGCCCGCTACCTGACCTACACCCTCAAATCCTGCTCCGCGTCGCTGCAGCAGGTGCACCTTTCCCTGGAGGAGGCCAGCCGCGCCTGCGGCGCTACCCATATGGAATCGCTGGCCGATATCACCATCCCGCTGATCAAACCGGCCATGGTATCCAGCTTCTTCCTGGTGTTCCTGCCCTCCATGCGTGAGTTGACCACCTCCATCCTGCTGTACGGTCCCAACAGCCGCACGCTGGGCGTGGCCATCCAGCAGCTGCGCAGCAACGGCTATATGACGCAGGCGGCAGCGCTTTCGGTGGTTGCCATCATCATCATCATGGCGCTCAACGCCATTGTCAAGTCCATTACCAAAGACAGGAAGGGGGTCTGAGCCGTGGATCAAATCGTGCTGAATCATGTAACCAAACGATTTACTACCAAAACGCTGGGCACGGTGACGGCCGTGGGCGATTTTAACCTGAATGTAAAAGAGGGCGAATGCTTCTCCTTCCTGGGCCCGTCCGGCTGCGGAAAAACCACTACGCTGCGCATGATCGCCGGCTTTGAGGATCTGAGCGAAGGCGAAATTTACCTGGACGGAAAACCGGTTTCGATCCGTTCAAAGAACCTGTATGTGCCGCCCGAGGATCGGGGGCTGGGCATGGTGTTCCAGGCGTTCGCCGTATGGCCGCATATGAACATCTTTGACAACGTGGCCTTCCCGCTCAAGGTGCAAAAGCGCCCCAAGGCCGAGATCCAGCAGCGGGTTGCCAAGGCGCTGAAGCATTGCAGCTTGGATGGCATGGAAAAGGTATTCCCCTCAGACCTGTCCGGCGGCCAGCAGCAGCGCATCGCCCTGGCGCGCGCCATCGTGACCAATCCCAAGGTCATGCTGCTGGATGAGCCGCTGTCCAACCTGGACCCCAAGCTGCGCGAAACCATGCGCTTTGAAATCAAAAAGTTGCAAAAGGAATTCAACTTTACCATCATCTTCGTTACCCATGATCAGTCTGAAGCCATGGCGCTCAGCGATCGCATGCTGGTGATGGATATGGGCAAGATCGTGCAGATCGGCACGCCCACCGAGCTGTACAACCACCCCTCCAGCCGTTTTGTGCACAGCTTCCTCGGCCAATCCAATTTTACCACGGTGGATATCCGGGATGGCAAGGTATACCCTGCCGGCAGCAAAGACGCGCCGCTTGGCATGCCCGCGCCTGCCGGAGCCGATGTGCAGATGCTGCTGGCCACACGCCCTAACACCATTGACATGAACCATGAAGAGGGGTTCCGTGCAACGGTGGTCAAGCGCGTGTTCCTTACCGATTTTACGGAGTATATCGTAGCGGTGGGCGATCAAACGCTGCGCGTACAGACGCCGCACCGCAACATGTTCCGCGCAGGCGACGCCTGCTTCCTGCGTTTCCCCAACCCCATCTGGTATCCTGTGGACTCGGGCGAAGCCGACGCCGAAAGAGAACGCAGAACGCTGGTATAACCGATTCGACACAGAAAGGCCCCCGGAAACGATCTCCGTTTCCGGGGGCCTTATTATCCATATTGATTTCTAATTAAAAGGTTTTCAGATGTATTGTATTAATCAGGTTTTAGTGCCAGAGCGAAAAGGCGGCTCCTCCCGCAGCGCCAGTACGTTCACCGGCGCGACGCCCAGCTCGGCAGGCATCTGCTGCGGGCGGCGCTCCTTGGGCACGCGCCACCAGATGGTGGGCGTATCGGGCCGCTGATCCGCGTAGCGGAACTCAACGACCCACTCGAAGGGCTCCTCCATATCACCAGACGGGACCACGGCAAAGCGATTCCGCGTTTCCCGGGTGCTGAAATAATGGGCGCGGATGCCCGCATGGGTGACGCCGTCCGGCACGGGCAGCGCCGTTTCCAGCATAACGCCCCAATCCGGCACCTCCAGCAGGTTGAGCCCGGCTTTTTTGGCCCGGGCGATATTTTTGCAGCCTGTAAGCACAGCGGTGTGCACCGTTTGGGGATTGGCAAACAGCTCCTTGGTAGGCGCAGGCGGCATCAGGGACCCACCCTGCATGACGGCGATTTTTCCGCACATATGGTATGCTTCGTCCCGGCTGTGGGTGACCATCAGCACAGGCCGGCCATACTCCTCCAGCACCTCCAGCATCTGCATCTGCAAGCGCATGCGCAAATGGGTATCCAGCGCTGAAAACGGCTCGTCCAGCAGCAGCAATTCCGGCTTGTTCACCCGTATCCGGGCCAGCGCCACGCGCTGCTGCTGTCCGCCGGACAGCTGATGCGGCTTATGGCGGCGCACCTCCTCCAGCTGAAACAGACGCAGCGCCTGCTCCAGCGCCTGACGCTTCCGCGCTTTGTCCCGTTCGGCATGCAGCCCGCAAAGGATGTTCTGCTCCGCCGTCATATTGGGAAACAGCGCGTAATTTTGGAACAGATAGCCCACGCGCCGCTGCTGGGGCTTCAAATTGATATGCTTTTCACTGTCATACAGCGTACGCCCGTCCAGCACGATGCGTCCCCTGTCCGGCGTTTCAATGCCCGCGACGCATTTGAGCGTCAGGCTTTTTCCGCAGCCCGATGCGCCCAGCAGACCGGTGACGCCGCTTTCGGCTTCAAACTCCGCCCGGAGGCAAAAATCCCCCAGACGCTTTTCAATATCCACCGTCAGGCTCATTTTTTCACCGCCTTTTTCTGCCGCGCCTCCAGCAGATTGACGCTGAGCAGCACGGCGGCGCTGATGGCCAGATTGACCATCACCCAGAAGAAGGCGCCGGCTTCGTCGTTGGTGCGCCAGAGCTGGTATACCGTGGTGGAGATGGTAGCCGTGCGCCCCGGCGTATAGCCGATGAGCATGCTGGTGGCGCCGTACTCGCCCAGCGCCCGGGCAAAGGCCAGCACAAAGCCCGCCAGGATGCCCGAGCGGCAGGCCGGCATACGGATGCGCCAGAAAATATAGGTATTGCTCAGCCCCAAGGTCTGCCCTGAATAGGCCAGCGTTTGATCGAAGGCCTCAAAAGCGCCCCGGGCTGTCCGGTACATCAGCGGAAAGGCCACCACCAGTGCCGCCAACACGCCGCCGTACCAGGTCATCACAAACTTGACGCCATACTGGCCGAGAAAGGCGCCGATGGGCCGTTTGACGCCAAAAACAAGTAGCAGAAAATAGCCGCACACCGTGGGCGGCAGCACCATGGGCAGCGTCAGCAGCACATCCAGCGCGCCTTTGACGATCCGGGGCAATTTAGCCACATAATATGCGCACAGTATCCCCAGAAAGAACACAAGCACGCTGGAGATCGCCGCAATGCGCAGCGAATTCCACAGCGGAAACCAGCTCATAGCAATCTCCTTCGTATTCAACGCGCAGGGGCCTGAAGATCAGGCCCCTGGCTTGCTTTGTTTATTCGGCTTTGATCTGGGTGAAGCCAACGGCGGCGAACACCGTTCCGGCTTCCTCGCCCCGCAGGTAATCAAGGAAGGCCTGGGCCTCCTCGGGATGAGCGGAAACGTTCAGCACGGCGGCGGGATAGATCACCTGTCCGCACATTTCGGGCGTGGCCTCATCCACCACGGTCAATCCGGCGGAGAATGCGTCGGTGGCGTAGATCACGCCGCAGTCCACGCTGGCTTCCTTCACCTGGGTGGTCACTTCCTTCACGTTGGTGCCGTAGGTGATCTTGCCGGCAGCGGCCAGCTCTTCCTCGTTCAGCTCATAATAAGCCAGAATCTTCTGGGTATATTGGCCCACGGGCACGTCGCTGTTGCCCATGCACAGCAGCACGTCGCCGTCCTTCAAAAGCGCGGCCAGCTTTTCAAAGGAATCCACGTCCTTGCCCTCGGCGGCTACCAGCGTCACCTTGTTTTCCAGCAGATTGACGCGGCTGCCTTCCAGCACAAAATCCAGCCCCTCGGTATTCACGGCGGGATCGGCGGCGATATCCAGCTGATTCATCTGCTTCTGTCCAGCGGAGATGAACAGATCGCAGTCCGCACCTTCCTGGATCTGGGTTTTCAGGGTGCCTGAGGAATCGAAGTTGTACACCAATTTCACGCCGGGGTTCTGGCCTTCGTACATGATCTTGATCGCGTTCAGCGTTTCGGTCATGGACGCGGCGGCGAACACCACCAGCTCGGTGTCGGCCAGCGCAGTGGCGCAGGCCAGGATCATCGCCAGAGCGACGATCAGGGATACGATCTTCTTCATGGGTACGCTCCTTCTGCAGTTTTTACTGCAATGTATTTATTGAAAAGGCCCTGTTTACCGGATTTACGGCAAACCTAAGCCCGTTCAATCCCACATATCCTATCATACCGCAGATCGCGCGCAAACGCCAGTTTTATTTTGCGCATATCTCCACACGCAAACGGACGCCCGGCGCCTTTCCAGCGCTGAACGTCCGCAGTTATTATGGATTATGATCAGAACAGTCCCGATATCCGCCCGTTCTCATCCACGTCGATCTTCTCAGCGGCGGGAACGCGGGGCAGGCCGGGCATGGTCATGATATCGCCGGTCAGCACCACCACGAAGCCCGCTCCGGCGGAGACCTTCACGTTCTTGATGGTCACGGTAAAATCCTCGGGCGCGCCCAGCAGGCTGGGATCGTCCGAGAAGCTGTACTGCGTTTTGGCCACGCAGACCGGCAGCCTGTCAAAGCCCAGGCGGGTCAGCGTTTCAATCTGCTTCTTCGCGGCGGGCAGCACGGCAATGCCCTTGCCGCCGTATACCCTGCGCACGATGGATTCGATCTTTTCCTCAATGGAGCCGTCCAGATCATAGGAGAAGGTAAAGTTGCCCTTTTCCTGCTCGCAGAGGCGCACCACCTCGCGGGCCAAGGCTTCGCCGCCCTTGCCGCCCTCGGCCCAAACCGTGGACAGCACGGTATTGACGCCCAGAGCGCGGCATTTTTCAATGATGAAATCGATCTCGGCGTCGGTATCGGTGGGGAAGCGGTTGACCGCCACCACGCAGGGCAGCTTATACACATTTTTGATATTGGATACATGGCGCAGCAGGTTCGGGATGCCGCGCTCCAGCGCCGCCAGGTCCTCGGTAGCCAGCTGCTTTTTATCCAGTCCGCCGTGCATTTTGAGCGCGCGCACGGTGGCGACGATCACCACGGCATCGGGCGTCAGACCGGCCATGCGGCACTTGATATCCAGGAACTTTTCAGCGCCAAGATCTGCGCCGAAGCCGGCTTCGGTCACGGTATAATCGCCCATCTTGAGCGCCAGGCGCGTAGCCATCACGCTGTTGCAGCCATGGGCGATATTGGCGAAGGGGCCGCCGTGCACAAAGGCGGGGGTGCCCTCCAGCGTCTGCACCAGATTGGGCTTGAGCGCATCCTTGAGCAGCGCCGTCATGGCGCCCACCGCCTTGAGATCACCCGCTGTGACCGGCTTTTCGTCGTAGGTGTAGCCCACGATGATGCGGCTCAGGCGCTCTTTGAGGTCGGTGATGGAGGAAGCCAGGCAGAATACCGCCATGATCTCGCTGGCCACGGTGATATCAAAGCCGTCCTCCCGGGGCGTGCCGTTGATCCTGCCGCCCAGACCGTCCACGATGAACCGCAGCTGGCGGTCGTTCATATCCACGCAGCGCTTCCAGGTGATGCGCCGGGGATCGATGTTCAGCGCGTTGCCCTGCTGGATATGGTTGTCCAGCATGGCGGCAAGCAGGTTATTGGCCGCGCCGATGGCGTGGAAATCGCCGGTAAAGTGCAGGTTAATATCCTCCATGGGTACCACCTGGGCATAGCCGCCGCCCGCGGCGCCGCCCTTGACGCCGAACACAGGGCCCAGAGAAGGCTCGCGCAGCGCCACGGTCACATCCTTGCCGATGCGCTTGAGGCCGTCAGCCAGACCGATGGTGGTAGTGGTTTTGCCCTCGCCGGCGGGCGTGGGCGTAATGGCGGTCACCAGCACCAGCTTGCCGTCGGGGCGGTCGGTTTCCTTCAGCAGGGCCGGATCGATCTTGGCCTTGTAGCGGCCGTACTGTTCCACATACTTTTCGTCAATGTGCGCCTTCTCCGCGATCTCCATAATGGGCCGCATTTGGCATTGCTGGGCGATCTCAATGTCTGACAGATAAGCCATGGTGATGTCCTCCTTTTCAGGTAAAGGTACTCTTGGGGTGCGAAACCGTCTGTTTACTTGAAATACTTGACACCGGCCTCAAAAATGCGCATATCGTAATTGCCGGGCACGTTTTTATACAGTCCCGCGTTCCAGCGTTCGCTGTGGCCCATCTTGCCCAGCACGCGTCCGTCGGGAGAAGTGATGCCCTCAATGGCCCAGGCCGAGCCGTTGGGGTTAAAACGCACGTCTCCCGTAGCGTTGCCGGAAAGATCGACGTACTGGGTGGCGATCTGGCCGTTCTCCGCCAGCCCCGCGATCAGCGCGTCGTCGGCGTAGAAGCGCCCCTCGCCGTGGGAAATGGGCACGCTGTAGATTTCGCCCGGACGGGTCAGGCTGAGCCAGGGCGATTTATTGCTGGCCACCCGGGTGCGCACGATGCGGGATTGATGCCTGCCGATGATATTGTAGGTCAGCGTGGGGCAGCTTTCATCGGCATCCATGATTTTGCCATAGGGCACCAGGCCCAGCTTGATCAGCGCCTGGAAGCCGTTGCAGATGCCCAGCATCAGCCCGTCGCGCTTCTCCAGCATATCGGTGACCCCCGCCTTCACCGCCGCGTTGCGGAAGAAGGCCGTAATGAACTTTCCGCTGCCGTCGGGTTCGTCGCCGCCCGAGAAGCCGCCGGGGATAAAGATCATCTGCGCCTCCCCCACGGCCTTGGCAAAGGCCTCCACGCTGCGGCTGATGCCGTCGGCGCTCAGGTTGTTGATCACCAGGATCTGAGGATCGGCCCCAGCGTCGGCCATGGCCTTAGCGCTGTCATACTCGCAGTTGGTGCCCGGGAAGGCCGGGATCAGCACCCGGGGCCGGGCGGTTTTCACGGCGGGCGCAGGCCAGGCACTGGCCGCATAGGTCAGGTTTTCGGCGTGCACGGGCGCGTCGGGGATGTTGCAGGCATATACGCCTTCCAGCCTGTCCTCATAGGCTTTCAGCAGGCCGTCCAGCCCAACGCTTTCGCCGTTCAGCGTGAAAGCGCCCTCCCCGGTGATCACGCCCAGCCGGCGGCCGATATCGATCTCCTCCGCCAGCTCCAGCACAAAAGCGCCGTAATGATAGTCAAACAGCTCCCGCACGGTCAGTCCGTCGTCAAAGGCGAATCCCAGGCCGTTGCCGAAGGCCATCTTCATCACGGCCTCGGCGATGCCGCCCATGCCGGGCGTATAGCAGGCAACGGCCTTTCCCTCGCGCAGCAGGCGGTGTACGGTATCAAAGGTTTCCAAAAGCGAGGCTGTATCCGGCAGGCCGTTTTCATCGGTCTCGGCGGCCAGCAGAACGACTTTGCTCCCCGCCCGCTTGAATTCCGGAGAAACGATCTCTCCGGTTTTGGCGGTGGTCACGGCGAAGGATACCAGCGTGGGCGGAACGTCCAGCTTTTCAAAGCTGCCACTCATGCTGTCCTTGCCGCCGATGGCGCCGATGCCCAGGTTCATCTGCGCGTCGAAAGCGCCCAGCAGCGCGGAGAGCGGCTTGCCCCAGCGCTTGCCGTCCTGGCCGGGCTTTTCAAAGTATTCCTGGAAGGTCAGATACACATCGCGGAAGGCCGCGCCGGAAGCGATCAGCTTGCTCACCGATTCAATCACCGCCAGATACGCGCCGTGATAGGGGCTCTTTTCGGTGATAAAGGGGTTATAGCCCCAGGCCATCAGCGAAACGTCGTCGGTATGCTTCTTTTCCACGCTGATCTTCTGCGCCATGGCCTGAATGGGCGTCAGCTGACGCTCGCCGCCAAAGGGCATCAGCACAGTGCCCGCGCCGATGGTGGAATCAAAGCGTTCGGACAGCCCGCGCCTGGAGCAGGCGTTCAGATCGCTTGCCAGGCTGTAATAGTTTTCGGCAAAACCGCCCGCAATCCTCTTTTCATAGGCAGCAGGCTTGGCGGGCGTCGCCGTGATATGCTTTTCCGCGCCGTTGCTGTTCAGGAATTCGCGGCTGATATCCACGATCTTCCTGCCGTTCCAGTTCATCACCAGCCGCGGCTCGGCCTGAACGACGGCCACCGGACAGGCCTGCAGGTTTTCCTCATTGGCCAAGGCCAGGAACCTTTCCACGTTTTCCTTTTCCACCACCACGGCCATGCGCTCCTGGCTTTCGCTGATGGCCAGCTCGGTGCCGTCCAGGCCCTCGTACTTCCGGGGCACGGCGTTGAGGTCGATGACAAGTCCGTCGGCCAATTCGCCGATGGCCACCGATACGCCGCCCGCACCAAAGTCGTTGCAGCGCTTGATCAGGCGCGTGGCCTCCGGGTTGCGGAACAGCCTTTGCAGCTTGCGCTCCTCGGGAGCGTTGCCCTTCTGCACCTCGGCGCCGCAGGTTTCCACGCTGTGGGCGTTATGCGCCTTGGAGGAGCCAGTGGCCCCGCCGATGCCGTCCCGGCCTGTGGAACCGCCCAGCAATATCACGATATCCCCGGGCGCGGGCCGCTCGCGGCGCACGTTCTCCTGGGGCGCGGCGGCGATCACCGCGCCGATCTCCATGCGCTTTGCGGCGTAACCGGGATGGTAGATTTCATCCACGATGCCGGTGGCCAGGCCGATCTGGTTGCCGTAGGAGCTGTAGCCCGCCGCCGCCGTGGTGACCAGCTTGCGCTGGGGCAGCTTGCCCGGAATGGTCTGGCTGACCGGCACGGTGGGATCGGCAGCCCCGGTGACGCGCATGGCCCCATACACATAGGCGCGGCCGGACAGCGGATCGCGGATGGCCCCGCCAATGCAGGTGGCCGCGCCGCCAAAGGGTTCGATCTCGGTGGGGTGGTTATGGGTCTCGTTTTTGAACAGCAGCAGCCAGGGCTCCTTTTTGCCGTCAGCCTCGATCTCGATCTTCACCGTGCAGGCGTTGATCTCCTCGGACTCGTCCAGCTTTTCCAGCTTGCCCTGCTTTTTGAGCGCTTTCACCGCGATGGTGGCCAGATCCATCAGGCAAACGGGCTTGTTTTCGCGGCCCAGCTTCCGACGGGTGTCCAGATAGCGGTCATAGGCTTTCTGCAGCAGCGGGTCTTCAAATTTCACGCCGTCGATCACCGTCAAAAAGGTGGTGTGGCGGCAATGATCGCTCCAATACGTATCGATCATGCGGATCTCGGTGATGGTGGGATCGCGGCGCTCACCCTTGAAATAAGCCTGGCAGAAGGCGATATCGTCGGCGTCCATGGCCAGGCCGTAATCGCGCACAAACTGCTCCAGGTCCTGACGGTTCAGGTCAATAAAGCCCGTGAGCGTTTTGACGGTGGTGGGGATGGCGTACTCGGTTTTGAGCGTTTCGGGCATGCTCAGCGAAGCCTCCCTGGCCTCCACCGGATTGATCACATACTTTTTGATCTCGGCCAGATCGGCCTCGGCGATCGAGCCGTACAAGGCGTACACTTTGGCCGAGCGCACCAGCGGGCGCTCACCCTGGCTGATGATCTGGATGCACTGGGCGGCGGAATCGGCGCGCTGGTCAAACTGGCCGGGCAGATATTCCACAGCGAACACCGCCGCGCCGGACAGATCGACCTGCTCCCGGGCGACATCCACCTGCGGCTCGCTGAACACCGTATTTACGGCGTAATCAAACAACTCGCGGCTGATGTTTTCGGCGTCGTAACGGTTGAAGATGCGCACATTTTCCAGCCCTTCAACGCCCAGCAGGTTCCGGGCGTCGCTCAGCAGGCTCGCCGCCTCCTGGGCCAAGCCGGGTTTCTTTTCCACAAAAATCCTGTAAACCATTTATCCCCTCTCTCCCGCCATCAGCGCCCTGGCGCCGATATCGCCGCGGTAATAAGCGTTTTCAAAATGGATGCCGCGCACCGCGGCGTACGCGCCGTCGATCGCCTCCCGCAGCGTATCGGCCACCGCCGTAACGCCCAGCACCCGGCCGCCGCTGGTCACCAGCTTTCCGTCCTTTTCCTTGGCTCCGGCCACATACGTCTGCGGCCAGATTTCCTCCGGGATGCTGATCTCAAAGCCCTTTTCATAGGATACCGGATAGCCCCGGGAGGCCATGATCACGCAGGCAGCGGACTTGTCGCTGAAGGCGACGCCGATCTCCCCCAGCCCGCCCGCCGTTGTTGCCTGCATGACGGTGAGCAGATCGGTTTTAAGCAGCGGCAGCACCACCTGGGTTTCGGGATCGCCAAAGCGGCAGTTATATTCGATCACCTTGGGCCCCTTGGGCGTCAGCATCAGCCCGAAATACAGGCAGCCCCTGAACGTCCGGCCTTCGTTTTTCATGGCGCGGATGGTGGGCAGGAAGATCTGCTCCATGCACTGGGCCGCGATCTCCGGCGTATAGTACGGATTGGGCGCAATGGTGCCCATGCCGCCGGTATTGAGGCCGGTATCATGCTCCCCGGCGCGCTTATGATCCATGGAGGATACCATGGGGATCACCGTTTCACCGTCGGTAAAGCTGAGCACTGACACCTCGGGACCGGTCAGGAATTCCTCAATGACCACGCGCTCGCCGCTTTTGCCAAACTTGCCGTTCGCCATCATTTCGGTGAGCGCGGCGCGGGCCTCCTCCCGCGTCTGGGCAATGATCACGCCTTTGCCCAGGGCCAGTCCGTCAGCCTTGACCACGATGGGCGGCTCGGCGTCTTCCACATATCGCAGCGCGGCGTCAAGATCGTCAAAGGCTTCATAGGCCGCCGTGGGGATCCCGTACTTTTTCATCAGGGATTTGGCAAATACCTTGCTGCCCTCGATAACAGCGGCGTTGGCCCGGGGCCCAAAGCAAGGAATGCCTTTTTTCTCCAGCGCGTCCACGCAGCCCAGCACCAGCGGATCGTCTGGCGCCACCACGGCGTAATCGACGGCGTTCTCCACGGCGAACGCTACGATGCCCTCAATATCGGTGGCGGCAATATCCACGCACACCGCGTCCCGGGCGATGCCGCCGTTTCCCGGCAGGGCGTATATGGTTTCCGCCGCCGGGTTTTCCTTCAGTTTTTTGATGATGGCGTGCTCGCGGCCGCCGCCGCCGACTACCAGTAGTTTCATGTTTTTCTCCCTTCGGGAAAAGGATTACGCGCTTTCTTCTGAGAAGAAAGCTGCAAAGAAGCAGCGTTTGATCGCCTTAAACGCAGCCGCGTCTTCCGCCAACAGGCATGTTGCAAAGAGCCGTTTCCGGGCAGGCCAGCTCCGCTGGCCCTTTGATTTCCTGATGCCCGGGAACTCGCCTGGCGGCATAAAAGCTGCACGCGGAAGCAAGCTTGTTTCATACGCCGCCTGACATCGCGGGCCGCGGGTTCAGGGTACTCAGTACCCTGGCGCGGAGCGCGAGGCCGCGGAGGCCTCGCACGTTCTCCCTTAATGATGGAACAAGCGCATCTTGGTGAAGGCCATCACCATGTTGTACTTGTCGCAGCATTCGATAACGGCATCATCGCGGATGGAGCCGCCGGGCTCGGCGATATAGCTGACGCCGCTGGCATGGGCACGCTCAATGTTGTCGCTGAAGGGGAAGAAGGCGTCGCTGCCCAGCGAAACGCCAGTAATGGTATCCAGATAGGCGCGCTGCTGCTCCTTTGTGAAAGGCGCGGGCTGGGCAGTAAAGTATTTTTGCCAGTTGCCCTCGGCGCAGACGTCCTCCTCATTCTGATTGATATAACCGTCGATCACGTTATCGCGGTCGGGACGGCCCAGATCGGGCCGGAAGGGCAGGTTCAGCACCTGATCGGCCTGGCGCAGGAACCAGGTATCGGCTTTGCCGCCCGCCAGGCGGGTGCAATGGATACGGCTCTGCTGGCCGGCGCCCACGCCGATGGCCTGTCCGTCATAGGCGAAGCATACCGAATTGGACTGGGTATACTTCAGCGTGATCAGCGAAACGATCAGATCGCGGACAGCGGCCTCGGGCAGGTTTTTATTGGCGGTGACGATGTTCAGCAGCAGCTCGCGGTTGATTTCAAAATTATTGCGGCCCTGCTCAAAGGTGATGCCAAACACCTGCTTATGCTCCTGGGGATCAGGCACGTATTCGGGATCGATCTCCACGATGTTGTAATTTCCCTTGCGCTTGGTTTTGAGAATCTCCAGCGCTTCGGGCTCGTAGCCGGGAGCGATGATGCCGTCGGACACCTCGCGCTTGAGCATCCTGGCGGTGGTCACGTCGCATACGTCGCTCAATGCCACCCAGTCGCCAAAGGAACACATCCGGTCGGTGCCGCGGGCGCGGGCATAGGCGCAGGCCAAGGGGCTGTCATCCAGGCCCTCGATATCATCCACAAAGCAGGCTTTTTTGAGCTTATCGGAAAGCTTGATCCCCATGGCGGCGGAGGTGGGCGACACATGCTTGAAGCTGGTGACCGCGGGCAGGCCCAGAGCGGCCTTGAGCTCCTTCACCAATTGCCAGCTGTTGAAAGCGTCCAGAAAGTTGATATAGCCTGGGCGGCCGCTGAGGATCTTGATGGGCAGGTCGCTGCCGTCGTGCATGTAGATCTTCGCTGGCTTCTGATTGGGGTTGCAGCCATATTTCAGTTCAAATTCCTTCATGGTTCCACCTCACTGGTTCTTGTTCACCAGGCGGCTTTCGGTTTTGCCGTCGGTCAGGTTCACGGTGCGCACGTACAGCGAAATCTTGTTGTCCTCGTTCAGCGCGTCCCAGATTTCGCCGGTGATTTCATCGATATCGTTGCCGATGGCCACGCGCTCGGGCTCGCCCTGGAAGGTGGGGATGGGATTGCCGTCGCAAACATACGTATGGATAAAGTGGCCAAGGCCGTTGACGGCGGGATAGCTGAACCCATAGCGGGCACAAGCGCTTCCCTGTTCATCCACGCTTTTGAGGATGCTCATCTGGTAGGTAAAATCGCCCTCTCCAAAGGTCAGCATGCCGCTGATGCGGGGGGTGAAATTGGGCGCGTCAGGCTCAAACTCCCGGCGTTCCAGCGATTTATTGAAGCTCAGGCCCATTTTGAGGCCATCATAGACGGTGTCGGTCTGGTTGCCGTTGGTAACGATCAGATTGTTTTCGTACTGCCGGAGCGCGGCATAGATGATCAGGCTGGGATCCTGCACCTTGGAAGCGTCGAAGGGCTCGGTGAATACCTCGCCGTCCTTTTCGGTGAACACGCGGTTGCGGCTGTTGGCGCTGCGGCCCATGATGAAATAAGCGGCCAGGGCGCGCGTCCCGTCGGCGGTCTTGCCGATGATGATGCCGCGGCCCGGATAGGTGTTGTTCTTCAGCAGATCGCGGATGGGGCTGATCCTGTAAATTTCCATGTTTATTCCTCCTTCAACCGTTTGGCGCACAGCATTTCCACCGCTGCGGGCAGTATTTTCCATTCGGCCTGGCGCATCACGCGCTTTTGCAGCCGCTCGGGCGTATCTCCCGGATACACGCGCACGGCCTTTTGCAGGATGATTTCGCCGCCGTCAGGGATCTCATTGACAAAGTGCACGGTAGCGCCGGTGACCTTGACGCCCTTTTGCAGGGCCGCCTCATGCACGCGCAGCCCGTAAAAGCCCGCCCCGCAGAAGGATGGGATCAGGCTGGGATGCACGTTGATGATCCGCCCGGCAAACCTGTCGGTGAACCATTGGCTGAGGATCGCCATGAACCCGGCCAGCACGATCAGATCGATCTTCCGTTCCTCCAGCGCTCCGGCAAGAGCTTTTTCAAACGCCTCCTGGCTGCCGCAGTCGCGTTTCAGCACGGTCAGCGTTTCCACGCCGGCCTTCCGGGCGCGCTCCAGGGCGTAGGCGTCGGCTTTGTTGGAAATGACAAGCGTCACCTCGCCGCTGTCGATCACGCCGGTTTTCTGCGCGTCCAGGATGGCTTGCAGATTGGTGCCGCCTCCCGAAACCAGCACGGCCACCCGGGCCTTTTTTTTATCCATTCCGTTGCCCTCCCAGCTTTTGCAGCGCTGGCAGCAGCATGCCGCCCACGCTGTTGCCCGCGATAACGATCCAAAGGAACGCGAAGGCTTTCAGCGATACGATGCCCGACGCCGCAAAATAGAAGATATCGGCGATCGAATGCTCAAACCCGCTGAGGATGAATACCGGTATGCAGAACAGGATGCCGATCACCGATTTCTGATCCCGGTAAACGCTTACCGCCAGATACATCAGGATGCCGCAGAACAGCGCCCGGACAAAGGTCTGGCCCGGCAGCTGCAGGAGCTTCGCCTGGCAAAGCCCTTCGGCGGCGCTCCCCAGGGCGGGCAGCCCGGCGCGGATCACAAGGCCGCCCAGCACCGTCCCCAGCGTATTGCCCAGCAGTCCCAGCAGCAGCACGGAGAATTCCTCCCTGCCATGCTTTTCGGGCAGGAAACCCACCTTGCCGGTGAACAGGGCGTACCCTTTGAGGCAGATGCACAACAATGCCACCGAGAACAGCACCGCGCCCGCATAGCGATTGTCGCAGGCCAGGAATACGCTGCCGCCGATGGTGATCAGGATACCGGCGCTGACGCCGGAGAGCGTTTTCTTTCGCATAGGTTCACCTTTCATTGGGAAGAGAGCGCTTTCTTCCGATACGCCCCGCGGAAGGCCCGGTTATACGATCTCGATCTTCTTTTCGCCCTGGGCGATCTCGCCGATCACATAGGCGTCCACGCCGTTTTCATGGAAGGCGGCCAGCGCCTTTTCGGTATCGCTGTTTTTCACGATCACGCTCATGCCCACGCCCATATTGAAGGTATTGAACATGTCGCGCTCGGACACGCCGCCCCTTTGGGCAATCATACCGAAAACAGGCGGCGTTTTGATCTCAGCCTTTTCAATGCGCGCGGTGAGGCCGTCGGGCACGCAGCGGGGAATGTTTTCATAAAAACCGCCGCCCGTGATATGGCTGATGCCGTGGATCTCGGCCGCGGCCAGCGCCGCCAGCACAGGTTTTACATAGATGCATGTGGGCGTCAGCAGCGCTTCGCCCAGGGGCAGGCCCAGCTCGGGAACGACGGCGCCCAAATCAGCGCGTTCAATGTCAAACACCTTGCGCACCAGCGAAAAGCCGTTGGAATGGATGCCGCTGGCGGGCAGGGCCACCACGATATCGCCGGGCTCCATACGCCGCTTGTCCAATACCTTCGGCTTGTCCACGATGCCCACTGAGAACCCCGCCAGATCGTAATCATCCGGGGCCATAGTACCGGGATGCTCGGCGGTTTCGCCGCCGATCAGGGCGCAGCCGGCGCGGACGCAGCCCTCAGCCACGCCGGACACCAGCTCGGCCACCTTGTGGGGTTCGTTTTTGCCGATGGCGATATAATCCAGGAAAAACAGCGGTTTTGCTCCGCAGCAAACGATATCGTTGACGCACATGGCCACGCAGTCGATGCCCACGGTATCATGTTTGTCCATTAACTGCGCGATGCGCTGCTTGGTGCCCACGCCGTCGGTGCCGGACACCAGCACGGGCTCCCGCATGCCGCTCAAATCGGGAGCGAACAGCCCGCCAAAGCCGCCGATATCGCCCACCATGCCGGGGATCACGGTGCGCTCCACATGCTTTTTCATGAGTCGAACGCCTTCGTAACCGGCCTCAATGTTCACGCCCGCCGCGGCGTACGCTTCCGAATGGGATTCACTGGACATGGCGATCATTCCTTTCCGTTCCAACAGTAGGTGCACAATTCGCAGGCGGGCAGGCCGATGGCGGCGATCACGCCCTCCAGGCTCTGGAATTCCAGCGAGGCGAAATTGAACCGCTTGCAGATGGCCCTGCGCAGGTTTTGCCCGCGCTCGGTGGCGCTGTCGCTGTACTCGTCGATATGCGCAAAGCCCGCCTCGCCCTCCAGCTCCATGATCACCCGCCGGGCGATCAGATCCATATCGCTGTTGGAGCGTGAAAAATTGAGATACTTGCAGGCGTACATGATGGGCGGACAGGCCGAGCGCATGTGTACCGACCGCGCGCCGTTTTCATACAGGAAATCCACCGTTTCCTTGAGCTGGGTTCCACGCACGATGGAATCGTCCACAAAAAGCAGGTTTTTATCCTTGATCAGCTCATGCACCGGGATCTGCTTCATTTTGGCGATCTTGTTGCGGTCGCTCTGATGTGTGGGGATGAAGCTGCGGCTCCAGGTGGGCGTATACTTGATGAAGGCCCGGGCAAAGCGCTTGCCGCTGCGGTTGGAATAGCCGATGGCGTGGGGCGTACCGCTGTCGGGCACGCCGCCCACATAATCGATCTCCCGGGCCGTCCCGGTCTTTTCGTCGTGTTCGGCCATGATCTCGCCGTTGCGGTAGCGCATGGCCTCCACGTTGACGCCCTCATAGGTGGAGGTGGGATAGCCGTAATACGTCCACAGGAAGGAGCAGATGCGCTTTTTCTCCCCGGGAGCGGCCAATTGCGCCATGCCGCAAGGCGTTATCTCCACCACCTCGCCGGGCCCCAGCTCCTTCACGGTAGCGTAGCCAAGCTTTTCATAGGCGAAGGATTCAAAGGATACGGCGTATCCGTCCTCGCCCTGGCCGATATGGACGGGCAGGCGTCCCACCTTGTCCCTGGCGGCGATCAGGCTGCCGTCGTCCTTGAGGATCAGGATGGAGGCCGTGCCCTCGATCACCTCGTTGGCGTAGCGGATGCCCTCCGCGAAGCTGTCCTTCTGGTTGATGATGGCGGCCAACAGCACCGTGCTGTTCACCCGTCCGCCGGTCATGGCGTCAAAATAGCTGCCGCTGCGGCTCAGGCACAGGTCGATCAGCGCGTCGGCATTATTGATCACGCCCACCATGCAGATGGCATAGGTGCCAAAACGGGAACGCACCAGCAGCGGCTGGGGATCGCTGTCGCTGATGCAGCCAATGGCGCTGGTGCCGCGCATTTCTTCAAAAATATGCTCAAACTTGGTGCGGAAGGGGGAATTTTCAATGTTGTGGATCTTGCGCTGCAGGCCGATCTGCCGATCATAGGCCGCCATACCGCCCCGCCGGGTGCCCAGGTGACTATGGTAATCGGTGCCGAAAAACACATCGGCCATGCAGTCGCGTCTGGAGGTGATGCCAAAGAATCCGCCCACGGATCAAATGCTCCTTTAGTTTAGGATACGCTGGGGATTCGCCGTCCCCCAGCTCCCGCGCCAGAGGTCCTTTCCCTGGCGCAGGGGGCCGGGGCCGCGGCGTCCCTGCCGTTTTTTACGCGAAGAACAGCTTGGACAGCGTCATGGGATCGATATACTGGCCGTCCTTGTAAACGCGCATGTTGCCGCTGGCGATTTCGTCGATGAGCATCACGTCGCCGTTGGCGTCGTAGCCGAACTCAAACTTGATATCGTAGAGTACCAGGCCCTTTTCCCGCATATCGTCAGCCACGATCTGGGTGATCTTTTGGGTCATTTCCTTGATGGCGTCGTACTGCTCTCCCGTCATCACGCCCAGCACGACCAGTCCGTCCTTCGTCACGAGGGGATCGCCCTTCGCATCGTTC
>JAFUDW010000077.1 GCA_017464225.1 Clostridia bacterium
CGACATATCCCGGACATCTTTCTGCGACACATCGCTGTCGACTAGCAGCAAGTGGGTGGTGGCCATATCAAAGGTTTCTTCCAGCTTCTTGTTGGCGATAACGGATTTCAGCTCCGGAGGCATGACCTTGCTCATGTCATAGTACACATTCACATGGTTGTAGCCATAGAACGCCGGGAAGATCATGATCGCCAGCACCACGGCCAGCACTTTGTAGTGCTTGACCACGAAGCGCCCGATGCCGCCTACATTGGGCAGCAGGGGTTTATGGCTGGTCTTTTCGATGGCGGTATCCAGCAGCCGGATCACGCAGGGCAGCAGCACCACCGTGCCCAGCACGCCCATCACCACGCCCTTGCTCATCACGATGCCAAGATCCTTGCCCAGTGTGAAGCTCATGAAGCAGATGCTCACAAAGCCCGCCACCGTGGTCAGGCTGGAGCCCAAAATAGAGGTGAAGGTCAGGTGGATGGCGTTGGCCATGGCCTCGTCCTTATCCGCTGTCAAGGCTTTCTGCTCCTTGTAGCTGTGCCACAGGAAGATGCTGTAATCCAGCGTGACGCCCAATTGCAGAACGGCGGCCACGGCCTTGGTGATGTAGCTGATCTCGCCCAGGAAGTAATTGCTGCCCAGGTTCCACAGGATAGAAACGCCGATGCAGCAGAGGAAGATCAGCGGCAGCAGGAAGCTGTCCATGGTGATCATCAGCACGATGGCGCACAGCGCCACGGCGATGCCCACATAGGTGGCCTCCTGCTCCTCCACCAATTGCTTGGTATCGGTGACCACGGCGGACAGGCCGGAAACGAAGCATTTTTCGCCCGCCACCCTGCGCACCTGGCTGATGGCCTCCATGGTCTCCTCGGAGGAGGATCCCTCATCAAAGAACACGGCGGAAAGCATGCAATCGCCCCGCTGGAACATTTCCCGGATATCATTCGGGATGATCTCAATGGGGAACATGCCCTTTGTGATGGAGGCGAAGCCGATCACGCTGTCCACATGGGGGATATCCTTGAGGGCGTTCTCCATATCGGCCTGCTCGCGGAGATCCATGCCCTCGGTGACAAGCAGGGAAAACGCGCCTTTGCCGAAATCCTGGAGCAGGATCTCCTGGCCCTGGACGGTCTCCAGGTCCTGGGGCAGGTAATACAAAAGATCATACTTGGTTTTGGTGGCGGCCATGCCCAGCACAGAGGGCACAAGCAGCGCAAGGCACAGGATGACGACCAGGACCCGGTGCCTGACCAGCCACTTTGTGAAGCCTTTCACATCCTCTTCCTCCCAACATCATTTTCGTTACAAAATACTGTGTTGACTTTCTCAACGGTTTGCATTATAATCATTTGCGTGATTGAAATCAATAATCAGATTGAGTATCAATCGTCCGTTAATCAACGCTTTCGCCCGAAGCGAAAGATATCCAACAAAAAAGCCGCAAATTGTTGAGAAAGAAGATGCCGATATGACCGAAAAGAAAGAAGACCGCCGGGTGCGGCGGACAAAAAAGCTGCTGACGCAGGCCCTGACCCAATTGCTCCAGGAAAAGCAGATCAATGAAATCACCGTGAAGGAGCTCACCGACCTGGCGGATATGAACCGGGGGACCTTCTATCTGTATTATAAAGATATTTTTGATATGCTGGAAAAGATTGAGGACAGCATGTTTGAGGCGCTGGACGCCATTGTATCCCTGCACGAGCACGACGATGTGACTGCCCAGACCAAGCCTATCCTGCTCGATCTTTTCCGCTTCATTGAGGATAACCAGGAGATGTGCCGGGTGCTGCTCAGCCCCCATGGGGATATGAATTTCCTGCATCGGCTCAACGAGGTGGTGCGTGAAAAATGCCTGCTGGCCTGGGCCAACATTCGGGAGGAAAAAAACGAATCGGACTTCGATTACCATTACAGCTTTGTGGTATTCGGCTGCGCCGGGCTTATCCGCGCCTGGGTGAACCGCAGCTGCCGGGAGCCTGTCGATCAAATGGCCGAACTGGCTGACGCCATGATCCGCCGCGGCGGTCTGGCGAAGGCGTGATGAAAATTTGGGAGAGGGGGACATTCGAGGTCTCCGCGATCCGGGAGTTTGGGCTTGCCCTTACTGAAGATGGGAATTTGTCAGCTAATGTAGAATGTAGAGCGCAGAAGGATCAATTGTCAAAGAAAATACCAGCCATTAGGAAGCATTTGTCATGGCTGGCATTGTTGATGAACTATATTATAATTCTACATTCTTCATTCGTTCTGCCAATTTCTGTTTATATGATTTTAATGAGGGATCAATATCAGCATCATAGCCGCATGAGTCATGACCACCGGTTTAGCCGGTGGTTTGACTAAGCCCTATAAGGGCTTATGCCGGCAGCGCTCACACGCTCTGAAAATCTGCCAACCGCAAGAGGGGAAGCTGGAGCGTGTTTTCCAATGCTGTTAATGAATGAGCCACTGATACTCTCTGCGGCAATCGATCACATAATCCACGAATACTTTTTCATCGGAAATCTGGTAAAGGACCAAATACTTCTCAATGAACATCTTGTGGTATTTATTGTACGGAATATAAGACTCATTGAAAAACGGGAATCTGCCGGGCATGGAAGAAAGAGAACGGATGCCACTCACCAGACGCTCCCTGAGCGTCATAGCCGCCTCGACGTTATCCTTCGCTATAAACAGCACACATTCGCCCAGCTGCCTTCTGGCTTCCTCGGAAACAATCACATCATAATCAGCCATGCTGTACACCCTGGATTGCGTCCATGAGGAAGGCGTCCAGTTCGTCTACCGAGCAACCCTGTTGTCCCCGGAGCCGATCTTCTTCTACACGGATCAGCGCTTCCCGCAGATCAAGCATTTTCTCCCTGCGGTGGAAGGATTCAATATCCATGACCACCAGATCGCCTTCACCATTGACTGTAAGATAAAGCGGCTCTTTCGTGCTCTTGCAGAGCTTGGAAACTTCACTGTAGTTCTGCCTAATGGCAGCAGAAGGTTTGATCTGCATTGCGCTCGCCCCCGTAGTAAAATTCTAATCTTATCTTACTCGAATTATACTACTATGTCAAGCCATCCGAAAAGGCATGACAGGAGGGATGAACATCTATATATTAACTGTCATTGATACTTTGACGCAAATACTATGTGATATTTGTAATTCCATGCTGTGCGTGAAAAATTATTTTTGTCCATTCGTCTTTCTTCTTTTGTTGCGGTTGGCAGACCCTTCCCATTTTAGCACAGGGTTAGACGAATGGACTCATAGCGATAAGCTTTCCTGAACCCCTGCTCGAAGCGGAGGTTTTCATTGGACAAAAAGCGCGGGGAGCCGGGATTTCCGGCTCCCCATATATTTGACGCGTATTTCCGGTGCGATCTTTATAAAGCCTTATTCAATCAACTGCGGGAAGCTGCTGGGAAGAGCGCGCAAGCGGTATCCGGCAACTGGCAGGGTTTTTAAGGAACGGCGCTTCACGTTTCCCTGTTAATTTGCATGTTCAAAAGGAGAGCGCCAAAGAGGCAGGCTGTTTACGGGATGATGTATTCGATACCCTGGGCCCGGGCGAAGGCTGCGGCGTCGTTTTCGCTCTGGCACAGCAGGATAACGGGGCTATTTTGGAAGGCGTCGGCGGCGATATCGGTCACGCTGTCGGGCAGATAGGCGAACAGCAGAGCCGGGCAATCGGCAAAGGCGCGCGCGCCGATGGAGGCAACGCCGCCCGGCACGGTGATTTCGGTGGCGCCGCAGGCGGCAAAGGATTCGGCTGTAACCTCGGTCATGCCCTGCGGGAGCGTCAGCGCGATCACCTGCTCCAGGGCGGGCAGCAGCTCGCGGCCCCTGGATCTGGCGCAGCGGGCACAGCGCTCCAGCGCCGTAACGCCGCGGGCGGAGGCGGTGGGCGCGAT
Source organism: Clostridia bacterium (assembly GCA_017464225.1). The sequence continues at coordinate 3,907 of JAFUDW010000077.1, forward strand.
GGCGGGCTTCTCCTCCCGCCAGACGTGGCCCAGGGCGGGGGAAGGCATCGTTTCAGCGATCATGCCGCAGTTGATGCACTGACGCTGCAGCCGGCCGTCCTGCTCGCAGGTGGGAACAAGGGCGATTTCCCAGGACTGGCCGTATATGCTGTGGCCTTTTGCCGCGATTTCGCTGCCGTCCATGCCGGGGCGCGCCTGTCCGCAGAAGGAGCAGCGGATGAGCGACTTCTTGCCGGGCGTTGTGCAGGTAGCGGCCACAGCCTCCTCCTCCACAACGCTGTAATCATGCGAGCCTTGGGCAAGGCCTGAATAGGTTTCATCCTCAAAAACATAGCCGCACGTCTCATACCTTTCGCACACCCGGGCATATATGGGCGTGACGCAGGGCGCAGTTTCCACGGCTTCGGCGTTGATCAGCCTGTACTCCCCGGGGCTATGGCCGCCCAGGCTGGGCACGATGATGCGCGCTATCAGCCCGCAGTCTGAGCAGGTGAAAGCGTTGTAGCCGTTGACGGTGCAGGTGGGCGCAAGCGAGTCGGAAAGCATCCATACGTGCTCAGCATCGTTCAGGCGGCTCTCGGTTTCGGCCTTTCCGCAAACGGAGCATGATCTGTTATATACGTTTACCGCTTCGCCGACGCTACTTTCATCAAGCGCCCAATCGCTCCAGCTATGCTCGGCCAGGGCCAGCTCCAGGTTTTCCGCCACTTCGCCGCATCTTGCGCAGCGCTTTATCACCGTGCCGCTCTCGGTGCAGGTGGAGGGCTTGGCCATTTGCCAGGCCTGATTCTCGGTGGTATGGCCCAGGGCGGCCACCGTGGCGCCGTTGTTATCCGCCTCGTCCACGGTATCGCAGAGGGCGCACTTGTACAGCGCCTTTTGGCCGGGCTCGGTACAGGTGGGCGCCACCGCCTCCGTAACGGTTTCCCAAGAATGCGCGTCCGAAATGATGACCGTCTTGGAGGGATCGAGAATCATTACATTGCATCGGAGGCAGTGCCAGCCGTATTGCTCGCAGCAATCATATTTCGCCAGCTGGTAGAGCTCCTCTTCAAGCTGATGCCCCGGCGCCTGAACCTCGCGGGTTTCGCGTTCGCCGCAGATCTGGCACAGGTAAACCTCGGTGCCGTTTTTGGTGCAGGTGAACGGCAAGCCTTCGCCCTCTGCCAGCGCCCACTGATGGGCGAAGGGAATAACGTCGACCGCCTCCACGCCGCAGCGGGCGCAGACATAGCGTCCCCGGCCCTCCTGGGTGCAGCTGGCCGCTTGGAGCGTTTCTTTCAGTTGGTAATCGTGGCCCAGGGCGGGCACCGTTTCCTGACCGTATTGCGCGCCGCAGGTGGGGCACTCCCGCAGGGCGGATACGCCGTCCTGGGTGCAGGTGGCCGGCCTTCCGGCGAGGATCTCGGGCAGGTCGCTGATTTCCAGGGCTTCGCCAGTGCGGCCTATATGGTATTCGGTCTTCGGGATCGCCTGGCGTTCGCCGTACATCCCGCAATTGACGCACCTGAGAGCGACCTCGCCCTCGCTTGCGCAGGTAGCCATCTTGATGAGGACCCAGGCTGCACCGGTATAATCATGGCCAAAAGGCAATATGGCGCTGCCGTCCCGCTGGGGATCGGCCTGGCCGCAAACGCTGCACCGCGCCAGCGCCTTGAAGCCGATGGTGGTGCAGGTGGCGGGCATGGCTTCTTTCATGAGCGTATACTGGTGCTCGGCCTCGGGCGGCTGCGTATACTCGGTATCGGCGAACACGTGGCCGCAGGTTTCATAGCGTGCGCAGCGCTCGGCCATGATTTTACCCACGGCGCAGGGCTTGGCGTTCGCTTCGGCCTCATTGACGCAGATATATTCCCCGCTGCGGGCGTGCCCCAGGGCATCCAGGTAAATGATTTTGCTTTCGCCGGTTTCCTGATCTACAAACAATTGATAGCCTTGTGTTATACAGGTGGCGGCTTTGGTATCCTGCAAGACCCAGTTTTCGGCGCTGGCTGCGGCGCAGAGCGTCAGCATTGCCAGCAATATCAGAGCGAAGCATGCCTTTTTCATCTATTGATTCAACCTCCCTATATCGATCAAGCACTGTTTTATTCATTATACAATAAATGAATGAAACGCGCAATCCTTTGTGCTTTTCTTTTCGGCATTCCCCTGAGGTCCTGATTGTGATATAATGAAGGGGAGAGGATCGGAGGAAAAGCTATGAGCGATCTGTTTGATTATATCCTCTGGCGGGGAGACCTGAGCCAGGCGGCTGTGCCCTTTAACGATGTGGACGCGCTGATTTTCGCCCGGCTGAGCTATGTGCCCTTTGAAGGCGTGGTGCCCCCGGGCTTTGACGGCGGAAAGCCGCTGCCCGAGGCCGCGCGGCAGGTATTGGCCAAGGGCGCGCTGAACCTGGAGACCGAGCGCGGCCAGGAGAGCAAACGGCTGCTGGAGCTGCTGGCCGAAGCGCCGCGATACGCGGGCCTTGCGCTGTGCGGCTATGAATCCATCCTGGATCGGGAGGCGCAGGAGCAGTTTGCCGCGCTGACCATCCGCCTGCCCCTGGGCTGCTGCGTGTGCTACCGGGGAACGGATGGCACGCTGGTGGGCTGGAAGGAGGATTTTAATATGTCCTTTGCCGATGTGGTGCCCGCCCAGCTCCACGCTGTGGAATACCTGGGTCGCGCCGCCCAGCTGCCCGGCACCATTCGGCTGTGCGGCCACAGCAAGGGCGGCAATCTGGCGGTGTTTGCCGCCGCCTTCTGCGGCGAGAGCATTCAAAGCCGCATCGTTGCGGTGCGCAATTTTGACGGCCCGGGCTTTCAGCGGCAGGTGGCGGCGCAGCCCGATTTTCAGCGCATCCTGGGCCGCACGCGCACCTTTTTGCCCCGCGCCTCGCTGGTGGGCATGCTGCTGGAGCATGAAGAGCCCTATACCGTGGTGGAAAGCCAGGGCGCGGGCGGTATCGCCCAGCATAACGTGTGTCTGTGGGAGGTCACGCGGGACGGATTTCATGAGCTGCAGCAGGTGTCCGACGGCAGCCAGTTCATTGACCGGGCCATGAAGGATTGGGTGGCCAATATGGACGCCGATCAGCGGGAAAAGGTGGTCAATGGCATCTACGACGCTTTGACGACCACCCAAGCGGATACCGTACGCGAGGTCAAGGAAAAGGGCAAAATGGCAGCGCTGCGCTCCATCATGAGCCTGGACGAGGAAACCCGCAGGCAAACGCTGTCGGCTATGCGCATGCTTTATCATTCGCTTCGCCGCGCCATGCCCGAAAGCCCGCTGAAAGTGCTGGAGGAGCGGCTGGGGCTGCAAACGGAAAAAGAGGACGGCGAGGGGTGAGGCTGTTTATGGGTTTGCGTTTTATGGAGGGGGAACGATAAGGGGCGCTGCCCCTTATCAACCCTGCTGGGGTGCAAGTTGCACCCCAGACCCCGCCAGTTGCGGATGCTGCTTGTGTGCTCTTTCCGACAACTTCCCGCAGTTGAGTAAAATGAGGTTGTCGCAAAGAGCGCATCGGAAATACGCGATCAACAAAAATAACCCAGACTCGAGCA
>JAFUDW010000078.1 GCA_017464225.1 Clostridia bacterium
GTTAGGGGATTGTTTATAAGACATAGCATGCGTAGCTTGCATGCGTGGCAGAAATCCCTTCACTGCAAGAACTTCGCGGCACAGCCGCGAGTCACACAAATGAGGACAAGGATTCCATCCCCTAAGAAAACGTGAAGAACCAAATAAAAAGCCTGCGCGGCGCTGCTTTCGCAGAGCTGCGCAGGCTTTTTGCGTACGATTTGTTCACCAGATATTTATAGTACCATTTTACTGATCCTTTTTACCATCTCCGCGCCAGAACATCAGCACTTCCCTGATCTCAGGCGCGCCCATGGCGTAATCGGCGTCGTCCTGCTGATTGAACCGTTGGTACTTTACAGCGCGATTCATGACCCTGGGCTCGTTTTCGACGCCCCGGCAAGCGGGATCATCGTCAAAATCCGGATCCTCCTCATAGGGATCAAACAGGCCGATCTCACCCTCTGGCAGTATCCTGGTCAGCAGCACGTAATGAGGGATCTTTCCCGTGGTGCAGCGGATGACTACGCATCCGCCTTCCTCGATGCACCGCCAGGCCGGGCCGCCGGGCTGGATAACAGCCTCCTCATCCTCCAGGAAACGGGCGGCAACGGGGAATTTGCAGCCCTTGGCAAAGTCGTTCATCCAATCAGCCATATAGCGCATGGAAGCCTTGGAAGTGCCGTGCTTGCCGATCTGGCCCTGATCGCAGAAGGTGTCATTGCCCATGACCCAGATATGCTTGAGCACGCAGGGAGCGATCTCCTCCCTGTGAAAGAGGTAGCGGATAGCGTTTGTTACCGATACGGGGCCGCAATCAAATTCCGAGGATTGATAGTTGAGCAGATTTTTCATTTTCTTCTTTCGCCTCTCCAATCATATTATGAATTTCGGGGGTCAAAGGCGTCCCGCAGGGCGTCCCCCACAAAGTTGATACAAACAGCCAGCAGCACGATCACCGCGCCAGCAGGCACCCATAGCCAGGGTTTTCCGGTAAGGATGGACAGCGACTCCGCGCCGTTAAGCAGATTGCCCAGCGAGGGCGTGGGCGGCTGCACGCCCATTCCCAGGAAGGAAAGCGCCGCCTCGTCCAGGATGGAAAGGGCAAACACGCTGGTGGCGTATACCAGCACCGGAGCGATGGTATTTGGCAGGATCTCCGAAAACAGGATATAGCGCCGGGGCATGCCCGCCGTAACATCGCCCTTGATAAAATTGGTTTCCCTGAGGCTCAGCACGTTGCCGCGCACCAGGCGGGCCACGCCGGGCCAATCCACAAAGCCCAGGATCAGGATAATAGACCACATGCCCGGCTGAAAGATGGCGGCCGCCACCAGCACCAGCAGGATATAGGGAAAGGACATCACCATATCGGTAAAGCCCATGATCGCCTTATCCACCGCGCCGCCAAAATACCCGCTGACCAGCCCCAGCAGCACGCCGATGGCGGTGGAAATGGCGGTGGCCAGGAAACCCACCAGCAGGCTGATGCGCGTGGCATACAGGATGCGGCTGAACATATCCCGCCCAATTTTGTCCGTTCCCAGAATATGCTGGGAGGAAGGCGGCTGGTTAAACTGACCGGTGGGCTTTTGGGGAGAATAGGGTGAAATCACCGGCGCCAGCAGCGCCATCAATACCATCACAGCCAGCAGCGCCAGACAGAATACCGCCATCCGATGGCGGCAAAAGCGCCGGATGATGGGCCGATACTTGGAGCTTTTCACATCCTTTCCTCCCTTCTCAGTATTTAATGGTGGGATCCACCAGGGCGTACAGGATATCGGTGAGCAGGTTGGAAAGCAGCACCACCACTGCAGAAAGCAGGCATACGCCCATGATCACCGGATAATCCCGGCCCATCACGGCGTTCATGGTGATCAGACCAAGCCCCGGCCAAGAAAAAAGCTGCTCCACAATGACCGCGCCGCCAAACAGCGTGGGGATCTGCATGCCGATCACAGTAACGATGGGCAGCAGGGCGTTGCGAACGGCATGCCTGCGGATCACCAGCCCGTGCCCCAGCCCCTTGGCCGTGGCAGTGCGAAGGTAATCCATTTCCAATATTTCCAGCACGGCTGAGCGGATATAGCGGATATTGCCGCCCGCCACCCCCACGGCCAGCACCAGCGCGGGCATGACCATGTGACGCAGTACATCCAGCGCGCCGCCGCCAACGCCAGCCGTGACCATACCGCTGGAGGGCAGCCAGCTCAGGCGAACGGTGAACAGATAAATCAGCACCAGCGCCAGAAAGAAGCCCGGAACGCTGGAAAACAGAAAGGAGGCCGAAACCACGGCATAGTCCCGCTTCTGATAGCGGTGCACGGCGCTGTATATGCCTGCCGGCACAGCCAGCACCAGCCCCAGCACCATGGAAACGCCCATCAGCAGAAGCGTAGGCCCGATATGGCTGCCGATCAGCTCGCTCACCGGCTGATAGCTCTTATACGAATAGCCCAGATTGCCGTGCAGCAGCTCCCCCAGCCAATGAAAATACTGGCCCAGGAAGGAGCGGTCCAGTCCCCATTGCGCGGCGCGCGCGGCCAGCGTTCCCTGGCTCACCCTGGGCCCCACCAGCATATCCAGCGGGCTTCCCGCCAGCGACATGATAGCGTAATCGATGACCGTGATACCCAGCAGCAGCGGGATGGCCAGCAAAAGCTTTTTCAGGATATATTTCCACATTTTGCTTTTCCATCCCCCCGCAGATTCTGATCATGCTCCAGCATCCGATCACAGGCTGTCATCCGTCCATCGGCCTCAAACAGCCTGACGCCTTTATTTTTGCACTCCTCCCGCGCATAAGGACAGCGCGGCAGGAGCGGGCAGCCATCCTGCGCCCGGTTATCCTCCAGTTCTCCCGCCATCTGCACGCGGTCGCGGTCCCGCAGCGTTACGTCCGCCACCGGCGCGGCGTCCAGCAAGGCTTTGGTATAGGGATGCGCCGGACGGTCAAACAGCGTATCCGAGGGACCCATCTCCACCACCCGGCCCATATACATCACGGCAATACGGTGGCTCATATAGTGTACGGCGCCAAGGCCATGGCCAATAAATACATAAGTAAGGCCCAGCTTTTCCTGCAAATCGCGCAAAAGGTTTAGTATCTGCGCCTGCACCGATACATCCAGGGCCGAAACGGGTTCATCCAGCACGATCACATCGGGATTCAGAGACAGCGCCCGGGCGATGCAAATGCGCTGGCGCTGCCCTCCAGAAAACTCGTGGGGATAGCGATCCCGCATGGCGGGCGGCAGTCCCACCATCTCCAGCAACTGATCCACCCGCTCATTCACCCATTTTTCATCCTTCGCCAAATGGTAGCGCATGGGTTCCCGAAGGATATCCTGAACGCGCTTGCGGGGGTTGAGGGAGGAGCCGCTGTCCTGAAACACCATCTGAAAGCGGGGCCGAAGCCTGCGGCGGTCGCGCTCAGGCAGCTGATCCACGCGCTGTCCATGCAGAAAGATCTCGCCTGCGTCGGGCTTTTCCAGGCACATCATCAGCCGGGCCACGGTGGTTTTTCCACAGCCGGATTCACCTACGATGCCAAAGGTTTCCCCCTTGTCCACGGTGAGCGACACATCGTTTACCGCCCGGAAGGTTTTGGAAAACAGGCTGTTTTCTCCGGAAATCCGATAGCTTTTTATAAGGCCCCGGGTTTCCAGCACAGGCGTATCACCCATCCTGCATCCTCCCTTCAAAGCGGCACCGGGACAGGTGCCCCGGGCTGATCTCGCGCATTTCGGCCTCCTGACGATAGGGACATTGGGCCCCATGGGGACAGCGCTCCGCAAAACGACAGCCCTTCAAATCCCCATACAGCTCCGGCACACGCCCGGGAATGGAATAGAGGCGCTTCGCCCTGTCATCATGCAGACCGGGAACAGCCTGCATCAGCGCCTGAGTATAGGCATGGGCGGGATGGCTCAAAAGCTCCGCGACCGGCGCTTCCTCCACGCACTGCCCAGCATACATGACCACTGCGCGGTCCGCCATTTCGGCCACGATGCCCAAATCATGCGTTATCATCAATATGGCCATGCCAGTCTCCCGCCGCAGCTCCATCAAAAGCTCAATGATCTGCAGCTGAATAGTTACATCCAGGGCGGTGGTGGGCTCGTCGGCGATCAGTAGCTTGGGCCCGCAGGACAGCGCCATTGCGATCATCACGCGCTGGCGCATGCCGCCGGACAGCTGATGGGGATACTTTTTCATCACCTGCGCGGCATCCCGGATACCCGTGCGGGTCAGCAGATTCACAGCGCGGTCGTTTGCCTCCTCTTTGCTCAGCCGCAGATGCCTGCGCATGCCTTCGATCATTTGAAGGCCGATAGTGAGCACAGGATTGAGGCTATACATGATGTCCTGGAAGATCATGCTGATCTTCGTTCCGCGCAATTCGTCCAGCTGCTCGGGTGAGAGCTTTAACAGATCCTGTCCCTCAAATAAAATCCGCCCTCCGGTGACACGGCCCTGCCTTGCCAGCAGGCCCATCACAGAGAGCGCGGTAACGCTTTTGCCACTCCCGCTTTCCCCCACGACACCCAGTACTTCGCCGGGGTAAACCGAAAAAGAGACGCCGGAAGCAGCCTTGGCTGCCTCAGCCCCGCGGCCAAAGGTGATTTCCAGATCGTCGATTTGCAGGAGAGGCTTCATTTCCTTCTTTCGTTTCCTTTCGCAGGGAGACCCCGCGCCGGGGGTGCCGACGCGGGGTTTTTTATTCGCTTTTTACTGCACGTCCCACTCGTGCACGTTAATGAAGGTGCCAAACACGTCGGGATTGGCGTTTGCCAGCCTGTCGCTGACCACGCCAAGCTTGCCGATCACCCAGCCAGAGATCACGGGCACATCGCGCTGCATGGCCTGATTGATGATCAGGTATTGGGCGGTGACCTCATCCTGGTTGGTCAGGCTCTGGCTCAGGGCCAGGGCTTCATCGGTTTCGGGGCTGGTATAGCCCGTCCACAGGCTCTGGCCGCCGATGAGCCAGGCGATATCGGTATAAGGATCGGCAGGCATCAGGGTGTATTCCACGCTGAGGATATCGTGCTCTCCGTTGGAAACAACTTCCATCAGGTTGGCCAGATCCACCGTGCGGATATTGATCTTGAGACCGATTTCCTCATACATGGCGGCAAAATACTGCACGGCATTGCCCCATACGCTCTCTTCGCTGCTCACATACCAGGTCAGATCGGTGGAAGCGCCGTCGGCCTTGGCTTCCTTCACCAGCTCGGCGGCCTTTTCGGCGTCATAGGCTGTGACGCCCAGCTCCTCGCTGAAATAGGGAGAAGCGGATACCAGGAAACCGTCCACCAATTCGCCGCCGTCGCCCAGCAGCGCCTGCTGCATGGTGGCGCGATCCATGCCGTAAAGCAGCGCCTGGCGAATGCGCACATCGGGCACCTTCTCCACGTTGATGAAGACCAGCTCATTGGTGATGGGCGTGCCGGACACGCTGCGCACGCCGCTCAGCGCTTTGATGGCGTCGTAATCCTCAATGGGGATGGCGCCAGTGGTCTGCTGTACCAGGTCGATCTCGCCGCTCTGGATGCCGGCCAGCATCTGAGCGGGGGCCACCACGTTGAGATTCAGGTATTTGATCTTGGGCGCGCCCTGGAAATAGTTTTCATTGGCGACGTAATGCACATAGTGCTGCAGATCAAAATCGCTGATGAAATAGGGGCCGGAAATCACGTCGGGCTGGTTGAACCAGGCATAGGTCAGCAACTGATCCCGGGGCACGTTTTCCAGCACGTGCTTGGGCAGCACCAGCGCGTAACGGCCAAAGTTATTCTTGAAGGTATTCAGGGCCGTGGGCCATTTGGTGGTGACGGTCAAGGTTTTATCGTCCAGCACCTTGATTCCCTCGATGGCGGGGGCGTTCTCCTCGATCACGCCGTCGTCGCTGACGCCCACCACGGAATACATGGCCAGGCTGATATTGGCGCACTGGGGATCGGCCGACAGAATGAGCGTGAATTCCACATCCTGGGCGGTCACAGGCGTCCCGTCAGACCAGGCCGCGTCATCGCGCAGCTTGATGGTGAAGGTGATGTTATCCTCGGTGGTGATATCCTCGGCCAGCTGAGGCACGAAGTTCAGCTCGCTGTCGGCTTCCAGCAGGGGCAGGAACACCAGGGACGTGGCGTATTTAACGATCTCGGTGGCGTCCATGGCCATGGGGTTCAGCGTGGCGACGGTGCTGGTGATGCCGATATTGACCACCTTATCCTCAGCGGCGGCCATGCCGGCCACAGACAGCGTCAGTACGCAGACCAGAAGGATTGCAAGCAGCTTTTTCATGTCGTTCACTCCTTTGGTGATATACTCTCCGCCCGTTTCCGGGCCAGGGAAGCAAAGTACCTTGCCGCGGGCCAAAGCGCGGCGGGATCGACGGTAAACCGGGGATGATGGGCGGGATAATCCCCGCCGGTGCCCACGCGGATAAATACGCCGGGACAGATTTTTAGATACTCGCTGAAGTCCTCGCCGCCCATGGTATCCTCCTGGCGATCGACCAGGAAGCCCATTTCCCTGGCGGTTTCCGCCGCGGCGGCGCACAGCGCGGAATCGTTGATCACGGCGTCTGGGCCTTCGTCATACTGATATTTGAGCGTGCAGCCATAGGCCGCAGCCGTTCCCTGGGCAATCTCATACAGACGGGCCTTGATCATTTCGCGCACAGCGGGATTCAGCGTACGCACCGTTCCTTCCAGGAAAGCGGTTTCGGGAATCACGTTATAGGTGCTGCCCGCCTGGATATGCGCCACGGTGATCACAGCGTTATCAAAGGGATTGACATTGCGGCTGACAACGGTTTGCAGCCCCAGCACCAGCGCGGCCAGCGCCGGGATGGGATCAACGCCCTTCTGCGGCTGGGCGGCATGCGCGCCCCGTCCCTGCAGCGTGATAACAAAGCGGTCGGGCGCCGCCATCACAGGGCCCTCCTTGATGCCGATGGTTCCTGCTTGAAACTGCGGATAGCTGTGGATGCCGTAAATCTCCTCGCAGTCGTTCAGCAGTCCTGTCTGGCGCAGCAGCTTGCCCCCGGCGTCGATGGCGATCTCCTCAGCAGGCTGGAATACCACCTTTACGGTGCCTGCCAGCTCCTCCCGCTGCTCCCATAGCATCAGCGCGGCGCCCAGCATGCAGGAGGTATGAAAATCATGCCCGCAGGCATGCATCACACCCTGTTCACAGGAGGCATAGGGCAGACCGCTTTCCTCCTGAATGGGCAGAGCGTCCATATCTCCCCGGAGACCGATCACCTTTCCGGGCTTCGCGCCCTTGATCACGGCAATGATCCCGGTGGGCAAGCCCGTTTCCAGCATGGGAACGCCGGCAAGGCGCAATTGCTCGCGCACCTTTCCCGCCGTCCTGAATTCCTGCATGCCCAGCTCGGGATGCTGATGCAGATCCCTGAAAAACGCAAGCAATTCCTGTTCAGTCATGGCTTTCCGTCCCCTCCGAAAAAGCCGCTCCGCGGCGATGCTTCAAAAAAGAATGAAGAAAGTATACAGCAGATTGTATATAAAGTCAATAGGTTTTCAGTAATTTAAAGCCCCGCCGAAATGGACGGGGCTTGCGACGGGCGAACGCCCCTTCGTTCTTTTTTTGATCAGGTTCCCGAGGTTTCGATCTTCGCTTCGGAAATCACGCCGCCGTTCAGCACACCGCGCAGCACCACATAGGTGCCGATGGCGGGAATGGTATCGGAAGATGCGAAACCGGTCACCCAGGAGGCGGAGCCATAATAGGGATCCTCAATGTTTTCGGTATCGGAGATAGCGCCAAAGGCAAACACCGATTTTCCCTCAAACTGATCGGGGAACATCTGATAATTAAGGACCTGCACACGCTCCAGGGTATCGCTCATGGTGGTCATGTTCACATCCGCCTGGGCGCCGGTATAGGCGGTCAGCGTGCTCACCTTGGCGTCCTTGATCCAATAGCCGTCCAGCGCTTCTTCATTGGAAGCAAAGGTGCCGGTGACGTCGATCAGCGAGCCATTGGCGGGAAGGCCAGAGGGATCATCCAATTTCAGCTCCCACTGCCAGTCGCAGCAGAGGGTTTGATCAAGATATCCCCACACATAATAGCGGGTGACACCGTTATAAGCGTCCTGAATGGTGGTAAAAATACCGCGCTTGCTTACCTGCTTGCCGTCATACTGGGGCCCGTAATTATTAAAGAAAATATTCTGATACAGCGTATATTCGGCAGCGTTGATCACGGTGGGCACCTTTCCGGTGGAGGTGGCCAGGGGCGCGGCTTCTTTCTTTTCGCCGCAAGCGCTCAAAAGCAGCACGGCGCAAAGCAGCAGAGCGGTAAGCATCAATCTTTTTTTCATTTTCTTTTTCTCCTTTTCGTTTATCAGTCTCAGGCGCGGCGACCAAGCGCGGAAATCAGGCAGAACGCCAGGAAGGCGAGAATATCAACGCCCACGATGGTGGAGCCCACCGGCGTGCCCGCCAGGATGGAAACCAGGATGCCGATCAGCGCGCAGCACACTGAAAGCACGGCTGAGCAGACGGTGACCGACTTGAAGCTTTTGAATACCCGCATGGCGGACATAGCCGGGAAGATGATCAGCGCGGAGATCAACAGCGAGCCCACCAGGTTCATGGCCAGCACGATGATCACCGCCACCACCACGGCAATGAGCAGGTTATAGCTTTCCACCCGGGTCCCGCAGGAATGGGCAAAGCTCTCGTCAAAGGTCACGGCAAAGATCTTGTTATAGAACAGGATAAAAATGGCCACCACCACGATCGACAGGGCAATGCACAGCCAAACCTCGGTGCGGGAAAGGGTCAGGATGGAGGTGGAGCCAAACAGCGTGGAGCACACGTCGCCCGACAGATTGCTGGAGGTGGAAAACAGATTCAGCAGCAGGTAGCCCACAGCCATGGTGCTGACCGAGATCAGCGCGATGGCGGCATCGCCCTTGATGCGGCTGTTCTGTCCCGCACGAAGCAGAAGCACGGCGCACACAATTGTGACCGGCATGGTAAACAGCATATCGTTGCTCAAATGCAGCACACCGGCCACCGCCATGGCGGCAAAGGCCACATGGGACAAGCCGTCGCCGATGAAGGAAAAGCGTTTGAGCACCAGCGTAACGCCCAGCAGCGAAGAGCACAGGGCAATGAGCGTTCCCACGATCAGCGCGTACTGTACAAAGGGAAAGTCCAAATACATTTTGAGCGTATCAAGCATGATCATCATCCCCTTCCTCGGTCAGGAAGCGCATGCCGATGGCGCTGCGGCGGTATTCCTGGGTGCTTCCGAAAAACATGGTATTGCCCACATGCAGGATCTTATTGGCATAGTGCACGGCGGCGCCGATATCATGGGATACCATGATGATGGTAACCAAGTCCTCCCGGTTCAGCTTTTCGATCAGGCTGTACATTTCAGCCGTCACTTTGGGATCAAGGCCGGACACCGGCTCGTCCAGCAGTAGGAGCTTCTGCGTGGCGCACAGCGCTCGCGCCAGCAGCACGCGCTGCTGCTGACCGCCGGAAAGCTCGCGGTAACAGCGCTTGGAAAACGCCGTGATCCGCATTTTCTCCATGTTTTTCCGGGCCAGATCCTTGCATTCCTTAGAATAGAACGGGCTGGCTCCCCGCCTGGCCTGGCAGCCCGAAAGCACGATCTCCCAAACGGTGGCCGGAAAATCGCGCTGCACCTGGGTTTGCTGGGGCAGATAGCCCACCTCGTTGTTCTTCAGCCCATCGCCAAATTCGATGGAACCTCCCATAGGCTTTTGCAGACCCAGTACCGTTTTCATCAGCGTGGATTTTCCCGAGCCGTTTTCGCCCACGATACAAAGGTAATCGCCCTTCTCCACCGAGAAGCTGACGCCGCGCTGCACCACATGGCCTTCGTAGCCTAAAACCAAATCCTTACATATCAACTGTGCCATTTTCAGTCATCCCCCATCGGCCGCGTCAGTTCAGCGCCGTCCGGAAAATCTCCAGATTCTTTTCCATGATATCCAGATAATCGGCGCCTTGCTTCACATCACCCGAGGTAACGCTCTGCATGGAGTTCACCGCCAAAATCCGCTGATCGCGGTTCTTCGTGCTCTGCACGATGGTTTCAGCGATGCGGTGATTAGTGCCCTCGATGGTCATCACAGCAGGCAAGCCAAGCTCATCCACCTTGCCGGCCAGGAAAACTACCGTTTTAAAACTGGCTTCGGTCTCGGCGGAGCAGCCCTTGAAGGCGGCATAATAGCTCAGGCCATAGTCGTCCACCATATAGCGGAAGGGAAAACGATCGCCGAAAAGCAGCGTTTTATAGGAAGCGCCCTCGGCCATTTCAGCATAGCGGACGTCCAGCGCAGCGAGCTTTTCCCGATAGGCTTCCGCATTGGCGCGATAGGCTTCCGCGTTGGCCGCGTCTTTCTGGGACAGGGCGTCGCAGATCACCTGGGTAAATAAGGATGCGTTGCGGAGAGACAGCCAGATATGCTCATCATATTCGGCCTCTTCCTCATCATCGGCATCCTCCATGCCTTCCACCGCTTCCTCCTCCTTGGCGGCTTCTCCCAGCTGCTCCATGAGGCTGATGGCAGTCATATTGGGATTGATCGCCTGCTTTAAGGCATCTTCCACCCAATCGTCGGACTCGCCGCCTACATAAATGAAGAGATCGCAATTGGCGATTTTCATGATATCCACAGCGGTGGGATTGAAGCTATGCAGATCAACGCCGCTGTCCAGCAGCATGATCAAATCAACGGAATCAGTATCGCCGATCACCTGCCTGGCCCAGTCGTAAATAGGAAAGGTGGTAGCCACCACGCTGATTTTCTTTTCCGCCATGGCGGGCAGGCTGAGCGATACAAGGCACAGGAACAGCGCCAGCATCATGATCAATACTTTTTTCACGGTATTCCTCCATAAACGATTATACGGCTGCAAACGGGCATAAAAATACAGGGAAAACCACCCGGAACAGAAGCCGGGCACAGTTTTTCCCCGCTGCGCGTCAATCGTTCAGGCGGATCTTCCAGTTCACAAGCGTGCAGTACGCCGGGAATCGCAATCCCTCGTCCTTGCCCAGCCAGGGCTGAACGGTGCAGAACGCCAAAAGTGCCAGCACCCCGGGCATAAGGAGCGCCAGGGCGCGCAGCATTTCCTCCACGCGGGCAATGACGCTGCACACAAGGCAGCGCTGGCCACAGCAGATATGGCCGGACGCGCGCACGATACAGATGGAAGAAACCAGCAATGTGACCGCAAACAAAGCGCAGATCAGACAAATCAGGATCCGCTTTCCGGTACGCATACGCCGTTTCCTCCTTTCCGGACAAAAATACGAATTTACAGCCATATTTTATCACAGATTGTCCGATTGTCAACAGAAGATCGGTTATTCCTACCATTTCAATATGTAAACAAACTGTGTCTCCGCCTTAAATTCGCCCGAAACATACATGAAAACGCATAAAAAACAATTTAGGAACAGCGCCGCAGTTGACCGCAGGCCTGGCTTCCTGTAAAATGAAATCTGTCATGTGAAGCATGCAGGAAATATCCCGATAGGGATAACCGAAGGAGTAAAACTCTCAGGTGCCGCAGCCGCGGCGAGGACTGCATGCGGAGGACACTCTGGAGAATCCCGGTCAAACCGGGTGCCGAAGGTGCAAAGCGGATGGAGATCATCCCCTAATCTCTCAGGCAAAAGGACAGAGCCGATATTCCCTTGGGGAATATTGTCATGCCGCATCCATCTGAGAGAGTTTCGCCTTGGCGAGCTCTTATTTTATTGCTGACAGGAGGAGAACCGCATGAATTCATTGATCGCACTGAACGACAAGGTAAACGGCATCGTATGGGGCGTTCCGGCCCTGACGCTGCTGATCGGCACAGGCGTGCTGATGACCATACTGAGCCGCTTTTTCCAATTCACCCGCTTTGGTCACATGTGGAAGAACACCATCGGCGGGCTGTTCAAAAAATCCAACATCCGCAAAAGCGACGATAAACATTCCATTTCCCAGTTCCAGGCGCTTTGCACGGCGCTTTCAGCCACCATCGGCACGGGCAATATCGCCGGCGTGGCCTACGCCATCACCATGGGCGGACCCGGCGCGGTATTCTGGATGTGGATCGCCGCCATCGTGGGCATGATGACCAACTACTCTGAAAACGTGCTGGGCATCTATTTCCGCCGCCGCAACGCCCAGGGCGAATGGTCGGGCGGCGCCATGTATTACCTCAAGGACGGCGTAGGCAGCATGAAATACGGCAAAGTTGTGGGCTCCATATTGGCCGTGCTTTTCTCGCTGTTTGCCATCCTGGCGTCCTTCGGCATCGGCAACATGGGCCAATTGGTTTCCATTTCCGAGAGCATCAGCACGCTGGCCAGCGGAGCGAACCCCAAAACGGTATCATTGATCACAGGCATTGTGGTCATGGCGCTTGCCTTCCTGGTGATCATCGGCGGTCTGAAGCGCATCGCCACCACCAATGAAAAAATCGTACCTTTCATGGCTATTTTCTTCATCATTGGATCTGTGATCATCATTATCATGAATATTTCCAAGATCCCCGCCGCTTTCGCCGCGATCTTCAAGAGCGCGTTCAGCTTCAAATCCGCCGCGGGCGGTATCGGCGGCGCCGTGATCGCCAAAGCCATGCAATGGGGCTTCAAGCGCGGCGTATTCTCCAACGAAGCCGGTCTCGGCTCCTCGGTCATGGTGCACAGCGCCTCCAATGTGAAGGAGCCCGTGGTACAGGGTCTATGGGGTATCTTTGAGGTGTTTGCCGATACCATCATCGTATGCACCTGCACCGCCCTGGTGATCCTGACCAGCGGCGTGGTTGACCTGGAAACCGGCGCCTCGCTCAGCGGCGTGACCAAGCTGGGCCTGGCAACCGAAGCCTTTACCGTAAGCTTTGGCACCTTCGGCGGCATTTTCATCGCCATTGCGGTATCGCTGTTCGCCTTCACCACCATTCTGGGCTGGAGCTATTACGGCAGCAAGGCTTGGGAGTATCTGTTCGGCACCAAATCCATCATCGTATATAAGATCATCTTCCTGGCGATGATCATCGTCAGCGCCACCATCGACGCCTCGGTGGCCATCGACTTTTCCGATACCTTCAACGGCCTCATGTCCATTCCCAACCTGATCGGCGTCATCTGTCTGAGCGGTCTGGTGATCAGGATCACAAAGAATTATACCGCCCGGAAGATCACCAAATCCGATCCCAAGCTTGAACCCATGTATTCCTTCGATCCCAAGATTCAGAAGGAGCAGGAAGCGCGCGCGGACGAAGACTGATCGATATCAAAATAAACGCGGGAGCCGGGCAATTGCTTTTGCCCGGCTCCTGTTCTATAATAGAGGCAAAGGAAGTGAATCCCATGCTCCGGCTGTACGGTGAAAAGAAAACAAGGCGAATCTTGCGTCTATGTCAGGAGCAGATCTTCGCGCTGGAAAAGCGCTTTGGCATCCCCTCCGCCGCAATGAACGCCATTTTGCTCCAGGAGATCCCGCAAATCGATCTGCTTGATTTGCTGGCGGACGGAGCCGTGCTGCTGTATTGGCATGTCTATCGCCTTTCAGGACGAGCACCGCGCTTTGGAAAGCGGGACAGCTCCACAGGATACGCACAGGTTTTTGCGCGCACAGCCATCCGCTCCGTCAATTTTGCCGCCGACGCAGGCATCGCCGATTACAAGGAATTGGGGCTGCTTACAGATCACAGGCTTGACAGCGGCAATATCCGGGATGTGCGTATGATCTGGCTGATGCTGCACAGGAACAATGATTTCAACCTGCTTTGCGCGGCGCTGACGCTGATGGACGCCGCCCAGGAAATGACCGGCAGGATCGATTTTCTCAGCTACTCGGCCGAGGAGTGGCAGCTGATCTTCACCAGATACAATGCCGACGCCCGGCATATCACCGCCTACGGCAGGGAAGCTTATCGGCGTTATACCCAAGCCCTGTAACCATCCCCCGCCTGCAGGCTCTGACATAAGCCGTATTTATCCAAGAAAAAACCGCTGGGATCCAGCGGCTTATTTTTATTGATGAATAATATCAGCGTTTACGGCGCAGATAGGCAGGTACGCCCAAATCGTCTTTTTCGCTGCCCACAGGCTCATTCTGCGAAGGTACGGCAGGCGTTTGCACAGTGGGAACCTGGTACTGCGGGGCGGTAAACTGAGGCGCGGCGTTCTGCTGGGGCATATTGAACTGCGGCACAGCGTAATTGGGCATGAAGGGAGAAGCCGCCGGGCGGGCAGTCGCCGCCGGACGGGCAGCGCTGGGCGCAAAGGCGTCGGCGTCATAGGTGTTCAGCGGCGCGGGCGCATCCTCAGCCGTATTCTCGGCGGGGCGGTTCTCGTAAGGATTCACCGCCGCGCTGGCCATGCCGTAAGCGCCGGATACCGGACGCGCGCCGGGACGCTTGCCCTTGGGCTCCCTGGTGGGGAAGGGTGTTTTTTCAAAGCCAGTGGCGATCACGGTGATTCGCACTTCATCGCCCAGGGTTTCATCAATGTTTGCGCCGAAGATGATATTGGCTTCGCTGTCGGCGGCCTGCATCACCAGGCTTGCAGCCTCGTTCACATCCATGATGTTCATATCGGTGCCGCCGGACACATTGATCAGCACGGCGCGGGCGCCGTCGATCTTGGTCTCCAGCAGCGGGCTGGAAATGGCTTCCTTGGCCGCGGCCACCATGCCGTTTTCGCCGCTGCCCACGCCGATGCCCATATGGGCCATGCCGCCGCTTTCCATCACAGTGCGCACATCGGCAAAGTCCAGGTTGATCACGGCGGGCACGGCGATCAGATCGCTGATGCCCTGGATGCCCTGCCGCAGCACATCGTCCGCCTTGCGGAAGGCTTCCAGCATGGTAGTACCCTTGCTGACCACCTGGAGCAGACGGTCGTTGGGGATCACCACCAGGGTATCCACAGACTGCTTCAGCTCATTGATGCCGATATCGGCGTTCTTCATGCGCTGTTTGCCCTCAAACAGGAAAGGCTTGGTCACCACGGCGATGGTCAGGCAGCCCAGCTCCCGGGCGATTTCCGCCACCACAGGCGCGGCGCCCGTGCCGGTGCCGCCGCCCATACCGGCGGTAACGAACACCAGGTCAGACCCCTTGATGGCTTCTGCGATCTCCTCGCGGCTTTCCTCAGCGGCCCTGCGGCCGATATCGGGCACAGCGCCGGCGCCCAGCCCCTTGGTCAGCTTTTCGCCGATCTGGATCTTGACGCCCGCCTTGGAGGTGCCCAGGGCCTGCCTGTCGGTATTGACGGCAATAAACTCAACGCCGCGCAATCCGGCTTCCACCATGCGGTTTACGGCGTTGTTGCCGCCGCCGCCGCAGCCGACGACTCTGATTGAAGCAAAACTCTGTTCCTGTTCCATCTGGAGCTCCAGCATAATCTTCCTCCTGGTAATACACGATATTGGTATGCGGCGGCAAATCAGCCGCCGAACAAATTATTAAAGAATGCCTTGAGGCCGCGGCCCGCGTTTTTGCTGACCAGCGTATCAATGGTCACATCCAGCACGCCCAGGGCACTGGTATAAATGGGGCTGGACATCTTTCCGGTCTTGCGCGGAAGCTCGCGCACAGGACGATCCAGGATCGTGGAAACAAATTCCCTCGCGCCGCGGTTGATGGCCAGTCCGCCGCCCGTCAGATACGCCATCGACCAGCTGCCAAGCCGGACTCCGCTGGCCTTCACCGCGTCTCTGATCGCCTCGGCGATCTCCTCCACCCGGGGCTCCAGCACGTTCTGTACCTCTTCACGGGTAAAGGTTTTGCTGATGCCGTCCCGGTCGGGCTCGGTAAATCCCTCATCGCCGGCGGAAACGCCAAACACATAGGTCTTTTTGATATTCTCCGCCGAATCCAGCGGGATATCCAGCCCATAGGCCAAATCGGCGGAAATATTGCCGCCGCCCATGGGGATGACCTGATGGAAGATCAGCGCGTCGCCCTCCACAGCCATGACCTCGGTATTGAGGTAGCCAACGTCGATGAGCAGGGCGGTATGGTCGCGCTCCTCGTCGGGGATGAACAGCATAGCCTGTCCCACCGGCGCGGAGAAAAAGCTGTTGACCACGATATTCATGGCGCGGAAACGCTCGCTGATATCATCCAGGAAAAACTGATCGGCCACCACAAAGGAAACCAGCGCTTTCAGGCTGCTTCCGCGCATGCCCATGGGCTCCAGCGTCTTTTTGCCCTCGTCTACCATAAACCAGGCGGGGCTGCGGTGAATGATCACGCCGCGCACCTGGCCCAGATCGTCCACCGCGGCGCGGAACAGATCCTCTATATTGCGCTCGGTCACATGGGGATCGGCGCCCTGCAGATCCAAGCGGGTCTCCACGGTATACACGCGGGAAAACTCTCCGGGAACGCCCACGCTGACCTCGCGGATGCGCGAGCGGCTCTGCTGCTCAGCCTCGTGCACGGCTTTGGCAATGGCCTCGTTGAGCACACCGGGATCGTTCCACTGCCCGTCGGAAAAACCGGCATAACCCGCAAAGCCAGCGCCGATGATGTCGCAGCGCTGACGCCCGCTGGTTTCGCCCACCAGGGCCACGATCTTGCTGGTGCCAAAGTCAATTGCCGTTACGGTGTTTTTCATTCGCCTTTCATCCCCCAAACGTCCCGCGGCGGCGATCGCCATAATAGCATGGCAATACGCCGAATGCGCTCAATGTCATTAGGATACCTAATTGTAACCTTTTTGTGATAGATTGTCAATATAATCCATCTTGAAAGATTATGATAATTAATCATTGTATTTCTCGGCGCTTATCTATCTTTCCCGATTCGTTGCGGTTCATGTTGTTTCAAAAAAAAGTTGCAAAAAAGTTGCAAGCATGTTGCAAGCAAATGAGAAAGGCGGCCCAGCGGCCGCCCGTTTTTATTTGGTCTTTTGTTCCTTCGGTTTTTCCCATTCGGACACCTTTTGCACACCGTTGTATCCCAGGTAATCGAAGATGCTGGCAAGCCTGCCTTTCAGCGCCGCGGCCTGCGATACGTTGGTCTTGAGGAGCTCCTGGTAATCCTCCTTGTAATGGCTGGTCAAGGAGGAGGCGATGCCGCTTTTTTCTTTTCCGTGCGCCAGCAGGGCGTCGATGGCCGCCTGCGGGCTCTGGCTGTTGTCTATGGCGTAGATCACCATGGCCGTGTCCGCACTGGTGGCCTTGCCGGTCTTTTTCTGATAGGCAAGCTCCTGCGTGCGGATCCAGGCCTCGTTATCCGTCATGCCGCCATACTTTTTCAGCAGATCGATCGCTTTGGCGTCGCTCATGCCGTTCTTTACCACCTGCTCGGTGATGATGGACCGCACCTGGCTGGTTACCTCGCTTTCCTTTACGCCGTGTGCCGTCAGCTCTTTCTTTGCGGCTTCAAAGCCCGTCCCCTTTAATACCGCCTCCTCCAGCTTCCCGTATTTCTTGAAGCTGTCGTCGTCATCCTCCTTTTCGTAGTGGGCGGATTGCAGCCGCCAATAGGCGTCGTCCTTGTCCACGTCGGTGTACTTTGTAAACAGCGTCGTCGCCTGGGCGTCGGTGATCTCGCCGGCCTTTGCCGCTTCGGTGATCAGCGATTTCTTTTTGGCGTCCACCTGCTTTTGCGTGTATCCGTGATCAAGCAGCTCTTTCTCGGCTTCTTTTGTGCTTCCGTTGCTGAGGATGGCGGCTTTCAGGTTATCAAAGCGGCTATAATCGTTATCGTTTTCATTTTCATACTGCCACTCCTGGACCTTATAATAGGCATCATTCTCTTTCTTTCCAACCAAATCAACCAGGCGCATTTCAGCCTCGGCGCTGCTGATCAGTCCGGCCTCGTAATCCTTCTTGATTCGCGTGCTCATATTGGTGCTGATACTGTCTTCATCCGCACCGTTGGCAAAAAGCCGCTGCTGCACCTGCTCAAAGCGTGCGTCATCCTTTTCCTCGTATGCCTGGTAGAGAATATCATAGCCGATGGATTTACTGGTGGGGCTTGTCTCCAGCCGCCAGTCCGGCTGGATCCTCGCCGCCGTCTGGTTCCAGAGCGCCTGAAACTCCCGCATCAGCGGATGGATCGGCAGACCGGTGGTGATGCTCAGTCCCTTGGCCAGCGTGTACGCCCGGCCCCAGGGCGTGCCCTTTTCGCCTGTGATCTTCTGGATTCCGTCCACCACGGTATTGATGCCCTCGGTCAATACGTTCTGTTCGTCGAAGGTATCCATGCCCAGCAGCTTTTTTGCTCCCTGTTCCCATAGGTTTTTTACCCCGGGGATCAGCGTCAGCGGGTTGGCGTTGTCCAGTATGGTTTCCCAAAGTCCGTCCATGTACTTTTCTTTCAGGTTTTCGTAATCGTCGTCGTCCCTGTAGGCCGTCATGGCCTGCTCAATGGCCGTGTTCACCGCCGCCGCCAGCAGGTAATAGAACATCGTCCGGCCCAGCATTTTGCTGTGCTTCTGCCATGCCTGGCTGAAGCTGCTGCCCTCCTTCATGGCGATGCGGAATTTATCCCAGGCAGCCATTAGCTGGTTGAATGTGGTGGTGGGCTCGCTCATAAAGCTGCCAATCAGCTTGTTAAAGGCGTTCTGGCTGCGCATCAGCTGGCTTTTGGTCAGGATGCTGTCCACCACCTGGGTTTTGTAAACCACGTCCTCAAATTTCTGGGTCACGGCCTTGAAATATGCCTCGCTCCCGCGGGCAAGTCCCGGCTGTGTGCGATTGATATACTCCTTGCTGGCCTTCCACATAGCGCCCCAGGTCACTTTATCCATAATTTCAGCCAAAACCATGCTTTTATCGCTTATCTTGTCCGTCAAGGTTTCCTGATGGCGTATCTGCTGTTTCAAGCTGCGGCCTATGTTCATTTCCCGGTAGCCCAGGTCCTTCCATAGCGCGATGCCGCTGTATTTCAGCATTTCGTCTATTTCCGTTTTAAGGTTCGGAATGGCCTTGATGGTGCCGCCGGCCAGGCTGGTGCCCGGCAACTCCATGCCGGCGCGGATGATAGCCAAAGGCTGCAGCAGGGCCACGCGAACGTTCGCCGCCACGGCCACCCGGTTGTATTTGCCCAAGGCCTTCTGGTACATGTTGGTATTGGTGTCGTTCTGGGCCGCGCCGCCGTTCACGTCCTTCAGGAATTCCTGAATATACTTGATGGCGCTTTGCCCATAGGCGTTGCGCATGCTGTCCCTTACGCCGCTGGTGTATTTGGCGCTTTCGCCCTCCTCCTGGGTGCTTTCTTTATAGTTGAACCATTTCACCGCGTCCAGCACCGGCAGGGCCAGGGCGTTGTATTGCGCCATATCCGCCATGTGTGAGGAAAATACATCAAAGATGTTTTCCAGCATCAGGCGATTATTTGCCTTGGGCGTCAGGGGCTTGGCCGCGCTCATGTTCAGCAGCTTGTACAGCTCGTTGCCGCTGCCGTTGTCCGTGCGGGCGGGCATCAGATCTGTATCGCTCTTGATGGGGAAGTAATTCTTTTCGGTAAACTGCTTAAAGCCGAAGCGCCGCATGGATACGTAATTGCCCCATTCGCTGCCCTGCGTGCTCATGATCTGCTGCAGCTTATTGGCCACTTCCTTTTGTCTGGGCGTCAGGCTGTTGATCATTTCCTGCACCTGGGCCTCGCTGATCACGTGCCCGGTATCGCGCACCGTGCGCTTCTTTACGCCCTTGCCCTCCTCAAAGTCCGCCACGCGGATGCCCTCGCCGTACAGATGGCCGATACCCTGCTCGCGCTTGCTCAGACAGTACAGGCTCATGATGTTAGATACGGGGATCCTGATTTTCCCTGTGGCAAAATCAAACTCCTTGATCTCCTCGCTCCAGGCTTTAGCTTCCTTGGCTGTATAGGCCTCCGCGCTCTGGTCAATGATCTTCTTGGCGTTTTTCGCCAGCTGATCCTGCCCCTCCCGCAGGGCGTTGAATACCTGGCTGCCGCTTTCGCCCATGCGCTCAAAGGCGTATACCGGCATTGCGTTATCCCATGTAATGTAGCCGCTTATTGTTTTTCCCATCTTGCTCTGGGGTTTCAGCGGTTTCAGCTTGTTCAGGTATTGGATGGTTTGGGCCGCCGTCTCCCGCACGCCCTTGCTAAAGGCGTCGGTCATAAAGTTATTGATGTTGGATATGCTGGTGCTGATGGTCTTCATGCTTTCGTCCAGCGCCTCCAGCTCCTCCCGGGTCATCTGATTCAGCATGTTGCCGCTTCTGCCCTTGGCGCTGCCGGCCTCCTGCATGCGGCTTTCCACCCGCTGGGCCAGCTCGCTCAGGTTCTTTGTAAAGTCCCTTGGCAGATCCAGATACATGCCGTACTGTCCCTGGATGGCCTCCTCGCTGGTGCCCTGCTGGCTGTCGTCTATGTTCTGCAGCATCCGGCTGATCTGGCTCAGCTGGTAGGCAAACTGCCGGTCCTCCGCCGTCTGCGGCCCGCCCGCCTGCTGCCGGGCGCTCATTTTATCAATGGTCAGCAGGAATTCCCCCAGCGGCGCCCGCAGGCTCTCGGGCACATAATTGCCGCTCTTGCCCGCCGGAGCCATCAGCCATTTGGTCAGCCTGCGACTGGTGCGGGTGATGCTGTTGATCCGCTCCCGCTTTACCATGTTCTCCCGGTAGCGCTGCACGCTCTCCTGAATGCGCTTTACTTCGTTCTCGGCCCTGGCCCGCTGCTGGTTGGCAATGCGCTGCAGCGGCGCCATGCGTTCCATGGCGTACAAGCGCTTATCCTGGGCAGTGATCTCAGCCTCCAGCTGCTTCCGCTCGGCCAGCAGCGCCCGCTCCTGCTCCGCGTTTGGATCAAGTTTCAGTCGTGTTAATTGCTGGTTGATCTGGGCGATCCTGCGTTCGTTCATATCCAGCTTGGCGGCCACGTCCTTGTAATCCTCCAGCATTTGCCGCTCGTTCTCATTGGCCGCGATGCTGGTCAGCGCGTCGGCAAGGATCTGTCGGTTGGTGCGATACTCGGTATCGCGGGCGCTGGTCTGGATGGAATTTTCGTTGACATTTTCGCCCGGATCGGATATACTGCTCATAGGAGCTGTACCTTGGCTCGTCATGGACGTATCGCTATTTAGCGCATTGAGTGAGGCGTTTGCACCACTCCCCAAGGCAAGGCTCCCTTTATTTTTGCCCTTATACATGGTCTGTACGTGCAGATCATGTTTTTTGTTGACAACGTATGCAACAACTGTTGTTTTCCCTGCAATTTCTTTCTGGAACAATAAACAGTCGTGGCCTTCATATTTCCTTCTCGACAACTGTACTGTGTCCGGGTTCTGAATAACCGTAATAACATCTCTAAAGTCTTTGATTGTAATGGGCTGCTGTCCACGTTTCGCTTCGCTCACCGCATTTCCGTGATCTTCCATGATTTTTCGTACTTCATCTGCGTTAAGCGCTACATTCAGCCCTTCCGTTTCAACGCCGGTAGCCTCACGGATATAATTTGCAAGCGCACCGTTCACCTGGCCAAAGTACATTTTTTTATTGAAAGCCTTATCGCTCAACGCTCTGGATACAAAATCATTCAAAGAATTTTCATTTGTATATATCTGAATGGTTTTGCTGTTTGCCCAGTTTTTGACTTGGTGATCATCATACGCTCTAAAGCTGAACCGGATATCATCCTCTCTCTCGTTAAACCGCTCGCTCAGCGGGATCACGTTGCCCTGGTCGTCGTAGGTCACAGGATCAGCGCTCTTGATCTGCTCTGGATAGAAGGCGATATACTCCTCGCCTGTGTTGTTCACACCGTCATAGCCCTGGCTGATCAGGTATTCTCTGGCCTTCACGCCCGCGCCGTTCTGTCCTTTGAACATGTTCAGCGCACGGTAGGCCACGTCCTCAGGCGCGGGATTAGTGATATTCAGATAATACCGGCCCACATTTTCGCCATAGCCGGCGGCATCATCATCCCGCGGGGAGAAGAAGCTGCCCTGTATATCCATATTGGCGCGGCCCTTGCTCATATCAAATACAGTGAAGCGCTCGCTGGTGCCATGATAAACGATCCGCAGCCTGCCGTCTTCATCGCGGATCTGACTATCCCGCATGGCGTCCTCCGCCGCCGCTTCCACCAGCCGCTGCTGCTCCTCGGTGTCGCCGTCCTCCACGGCCTGCATGTATTCGCTGTCCCGCAGGCTCCACTGCACGTTCTGGGCTTCCCCAGCATGCTGCTGGCTTTCCCTGCTCACGGCCTGGGTCACCAGGCTGCCCAGGTCCGGCGCCTGGGTTTCGCCCAGCATGCTGGTCTGCCGCGGATCGCCGTACTCCTCCAGCAGATCCATCACGTTCTGCAGCACGGCGGCCATGCGGCGCGGCGCGCGGCCCAGGGTTTCAAACACTCGCATGATGGCCTGGGTGGCCGCGTCCTCTATCTCCAGCCCAGGCATGGCGATCTGGTTCAGGTAGGTATCCAGCTTGATGCCGTCCTGCTTTAGCTGCAGGTACCGCCGGGCGGCCTCGGTCAGCTTTTCGCCCAGGTTCATATCGTATACATTGCCCATGCGCGCCTGGTCCGCCGTCTGCGCCGCCCTGGGCGCAGCGCGAAGCAGGGCCGCCAGCATGTTCCTGGCGCCCGGTTCGGTGCTCTCGCTCAATAGCTGGGTCAGGGCGCTGCTGCCGTATGCCTTCTGGAAAATGGCGTTGCGCATCCGCTCCCAGCCGCGCTGGCTGATGGTGCCGTCGGCCTGCATATAGTTTCCGCGCTCGGCAGCCGGCACCACGTTCTCCATGAATTTGTTGGCAAAGCTCTGGTTGTCGGCGTTGCTTATTACGCCGTTCTCGCCGGGGTTGAATACCTCCATCATGGCCGGCGTGATCTTTTCGGCGTCGCTCTGGGCGGTTTCGGTTTCGCTGTAGGCCGCTGTGGTGCTCTCGTTGGCCGCCTTTACAAAGGCCGTCCAGTCCACCGCGCTGTCGCGCACGCGCACCAATATGCTGTCGTTCTTTACGCTGGCCGGATCTATGCCGAAGCGCGCCGCGTTGTCCCGCAGCCATGCCGTATACCGGGCGGCCTGGGCCGGGTTGTTCTTCATGGCGTACTGTATGGCCATCGTGCGGCCGTTGCCGCTCTCCACTACCAGGTCGCTTCCCACAAAGGGCGCGCCGCTCTGCACGTCTGCGCTCTCGCCCAGGCGGGCCGGGTTCAGATTGCCGGCAATGCTCCATACCTGCTCCCTGCTGGCCGCCCGCGTGCGGTCCCGGGGTTGGAGCTCCTGGGGATAGTTGGGGTTCGGCTCAAAGCGCTGGGTGTTGCTGGTGATCAGATCGTTGGCCGGCACCAGCTCGTAATGAAAGTCAATAGGCGTCTGGTCGTTGGTATACGCCGTTCCCCGGTTGGCATTTTCGGTGGCGTTTGCCTTTAAATCCCCTTCCGGCGCGTTTTCATCCGTTTTCGCGTCGGCCTGCCCGTTGGTCGTCCGCGCCTCCGGAGCGGCCTCGGCGGTCAAATTCGCCGTCTCAGCGTTTGTTCTTGTTTCATTGGTCGCCGCATAGCGCATGTTCGCGCCCGCGCTCTCGGCGGCGGCGTACCACATGCGCTGATACTGACTCCAGGTTTCTTCCATGTCCAGCAGCAGCCGGGCCTCCCGGTGCTGCGGGTTCAGCCCCTCCATGGCTTTGCGCAGCGATTGCACCACCCGGTCTAGCCAGCCCTTGATCTTTTCAAACAGCGTGGGCTCCTTCTGTGCCATCTCCTGCATGATCTCGGGATTCTTGAACATCATTTCGCTGGCGTCGGCCATCAGCTCGTCCACGGCCTGGGCCTCGGTATAGTTCATGTTGTTCTGTTGGCCTACGCGCATCTGATCGGCAATCAGCTGCGTCACCGTGCCCTTGCCCTGTTTGGCGTAGGCGCTTAGCAGGTAGTCCCGCATTTTAGCGTATTCCTTGGGGCTCCACTGCTGGATCCAGTGAGTCATTTCATGGGCCAACGCCTGCCCCACGGCGGCGTCGTTCTCCTGGCCCGCAAACATATCCAGATAAATCGTATCGCTGCCCCGGTCATACTAGCCGTTGGCGCCCTGCCGCCTGCCGTTTTCGTCCACCGGGCTTTCAAACAGCACAAAGTTCAGCCCGTTCCGCGTGGCAAACTGCCGCATGGCGGTGATCACCGCGCGCTGGTTTTCGCTCATCGTGCTCTTTACCGGGTTTACTCGGACGCCATGGGCGGCCAGCTGATCGATATCGGCCTGCTGCACGCTGCGCACCACGCCCTGGCGCTGTTTGGTCTCGCCGCCCTGGTTGAGCCGCTGGATTTCGGCCACACGGTCGTTTTCGGCCTGGATGCGCTCGGTTTCGCCTTTGGTGTATGCCTGGTATGCTTCGCTGGTCATTTCTATGCCCGCGGCCTTTAGGTTATTGATCAGCTCCTCCTGGCTCAGTCCAGCCTTGCCGTACTCCCGGGCGGTCTCCACCGGATCCAGATCTGCGCCATCCTCCTGCCCGCGGCCTTTCAGCGTATCCACAAAGGCCTGATCGATGCCGTAATCGTACAGGTACTCTCTGGCCTTTGCCTCGTCCGCCGGCTGCACGTTCTCCTTCAGACTGTCGACGAACGCCTGATCGATGCCAAAATCATATACAAATTGCTTCTGTGTGGGTTTGATCTTCTGCCCTGTGGCCAGCTTATACAGCGCGTCCACCACCTCGGGCAGCTTGCCTTCGTCCAGCTTGGCCTTGTCCACATGCTCCTTGATCTGGTCGCGGATGTAGTCCTTTTGCGCCTGCATCACCTGGGCGGCGTAGCTCTTGGCCGTGTCGGCGGCCAGCTTCACCTTTGCCCCGGCCCAGGCCGCCGCCCGCAATTCCATTGCCTCCAGGTTCTCGGCCAGCCCCAGGTTCTTGATCACCTTTTCATTGAAGCCCAGGCCGGCCGCCTTGGCTGCCGCGGCAAAATCCTTGGCGTAGGCGATAAACTCCTTGCCCGTTTTTACTGTGGCGTTCAGCAGCGTGCTCGCCCATTCCTTTTCGCCCAGCGCCGCCGCCACGGCCACGCGCTCGGCGGTATCCTGATCGGCAAATTCTATATCGTCATAGGCCACTTCCTGCACGCCGTCCCTGGACTGAGGCGCGGCTTCGGTCTGGGCGTCGGTCTGGGTCTCGGCGTCGGCGCTGATCTTCATCTTTACCATCACCTGACCATCCTTTACCGTCACGCCGCGGATGGTGTACTCGCCCTCTTTGCCGTGGACGCGCATCACCGCGTCCGGGCTCACCTTGGCTTTCTGGGCAAGCGCCTGGGCCTCCTCCGCCGCCTTGTCCGTGTTTTCGCCGGTTATTTCGGCGCGGCTCTGCTCGGTCATGGCTGCCACAGAGCGCATGGCCGTGCTGATATCCCGGGCCTTGTCCAGGGCCTTCTGCCCGTACTGCTCCACAAACTCGCCAAAGCCGGTGATATCATCAAACAGCTTTTTAAAGTCGGTATCCTTGAAGCGCTCCAGCTGCTTCTGGGTCAGGCTCCCCAGCCCCTCGGTATAGGCCTTGGTCATGGTCTCGGCGTCCTGGGCGATGTTGAACCGGTATCCGATCTCCTCCAGCGTGCCGGCAATGCTGTCCTTGATGTTCCGCCGCAGCGCCGCGTAGCTCTGGGGATCCAGCTTTTCCATCACATCCTGGTACAATTCGCCCAGCGTCTTTTTCCAGCTCTTTTTGCTCAGATCGGCCTTGCCCTCCCGCAGGGCTTTGGTGGTATCGTTGCTGATCCCGGCCACGTCCTCGGCGATCCCGGCCAGCGCCTTGCCAAAATCGTTGTTGATTACCTTTTCGCCGATATCGCGGGTCTGGGCGTCCTGGATAGCGCCGGTCACCGGCGCGGATGCGCCCGCCAGCGCGCCGCCGGTAATGCCGCCCACCAGCGCGCTCTCGCCGATCTCCTGGGCGTTGAACACAGCGTCACTGCCGTCGGTGCTGATCCATTGCAGATCGTGATCCAGCAGCGCCTTCTTGGCCAGGCCGCTCACAAGCCCCTGCTTCAGCTCCTCTGTGGCCTCGTCTGTGGCGCTGTCCAGTATGCTTTCCAGCAGCGGCATATCGCGCCGGGTCACCGCCCGGATCACCTGTCCCATGATCCCGCTTTCGGTATCCTGCCCGATGCCCTGAATACCGCTGGTACCTTCGCCGCCAATTTCGATTCCGGCGTTGATCAGCCCGGTCACCATGGCATATATGGATGCCGTGATGGGGTTCGCGCCCTCTCCCAGCGTGTCCATGGCCTCCTGGTAATCGCCGCCGATCTCCTGCATGAAGCTCGTCCAGTAATTGTAATCGCCCAGCAGGCTTTGGGCCAGCTGCATCGCCTGGCTGGCGCCCTGGCTGGCCATGGCCTCCACCGCCGCGCTCTGCATGCCTGCCATGCCCGCGGCGGCCGATGCGCCGCCGGTCATCAGCGCGATGATGGTATTGGGGATGTTTTCCACAATGCCGCTGATGGCCTGGCTGGCAATCTCCCAGCCCTTGCCGCCGCCCATGGCCATAATGGCCCGGTTGGCCTCGGTCTCGGCGGGTTTGTATACGCCCTCCCGGTAGCTGCGCGCCCATTTGCTGTACGGGTTTTCAAAATCCTTGTCAAACAGCTGTCCCACCGCGTTGACGGGCCTGCCAAGTACAAAGTCAATGCCCTGGTAAAATTTATCGGCAAAGCCGGTGAATCCCTTCCAGACCGAAGATCCCACAACCCTCTCCGCGCTGCCCTCGCCGTAATCCTCCGCGCCGGCGTTGGCCCGCTCGTTGGCCGCCCCGCTGCGCTCGGCAGCCTGCGCGTCCATAGCCTCCAGCTGCGCCTGCAGCTCGTCCGCCCGCTGCTGCAATTCCGCCTGGCGCTCGGGGGTGTAGTCCACGCCGGTTTCGGGATCAAAGCCCATGGCGTTGTAATAGTACGCTTTGGCCCATTCCTCTTCCAGCGCCGCGTAGTCTTCGCTGAACTTTCTCAGCTCCGGATCCTCGCCGGCATATTCGCCCTTGGTCGCCGCCTGCCAGTCCTGGGCGTCCTGCTGGGCGTCCTGCACATAGCGCTCGGAAAATGGTTGATCCTCACCGGCCTCCTGCCACGCGCTGAACGCCAGCATCTCGGGCGTTTGGTATTCAGGGCCCGCCGCCTGCGCATCGCCGTTCAGGGCGCGGTCGATCTTCTCTATCTGCAGCCGCAGCGCCTTTTTCTCCTCCTGGGTCATATCGGCGCTGTACCGCAGGTTTAGCTTGTCCCTTTCGCCGCGCAGCATATCGTACAATTCGTCGTCGGTCAGCGGCAGATCGCTCTGGTCGTACTCGTCCACGTAAGCGCGCATCTCGTCGTCCATGGCGTCGTACATCATCTGCCGCCGGCTTTCCCCGGGCGTCTGCGCCTGCCGCCGCCTCTGGAGCTCGTCGGTGAATATCTGCTGCTCCTCCGGCGTCCTGGCGCTTTGCAGCAGCTCCTCCAGCGCTTGTACGGTGGGCGCGCTCTCCGCTGCCCGGCGGGCAATCTCCTGCGTGCCGGACGTTACTTTGGTCTGTCCGGCGGCCAAAACCTGCCGGGCGTCCTCCGGATTGTTGAGGTACTTATCCAAGATCCGGGCATATGCTTCATAATCCTCAGTATTTTCGCCGATATCATAGGCAAGGTCGCTTTTATACTTATTCAGTGTGATTATTTTATTGAGCGCATAATCGTAAACGTTCATCAGCGGAGCGCGCTCAGTTCTTATTTTGTTTTGATCAAGGTCATTGCCCCCAGCGTACATCAGCAGAGCCGTCCCCTCCTTGGACAGCTCGTCGCGCTGCTTTTGTACATCAATCACGCTTTGCTTCGTGCTGGGCATTGCCTGGTCGATTGTATCTCCGGCCTTTTTTGTAAAATCGTCCACCCGTTTACCATAAGTGTTATAATCACTTTGATCTACAATATGGGGGATCCCCGTCATCCCGAGAATATCCCGGATTGATTCCACGGGTTTTGTTTCCTTTCTGAGGATTCCCGCAATTCCCGGGGCTTCCGTTTCCGTATCGCCGGATATGCGAACAGGTGTAGCTAAATTAAGAGGCGCAGTTTGCTGCGCCAATTTCTTTTTTCTTTCATCATCGTTATATTTCAGAATATCCTGCACATTTTTAAAAGTTGCCATCTATCCGCACCTCCGTTATTTATAAAGCCCATACAGCTCGTTCAGCGCATATACCTCAGCGGTGCTCAGCTTGCCCGAAACATATGCGTCTGTAATCTTCTGATCCAGATAATTTTTATACGATGTAGTTCCGGATGCGCCATTTTTCTGATTGGTATTTTTGCTATTGCTATCACTATGCCGCTGCCATTCTGATTGTGTATACAGATTGGCCGCAAACTTGCTTGCATTGTCAAATATCTCCTGTGCCGTCTGGGTCTGCTTCGGCTTCTGTTCCGTTTCCGCCGCGCCTCCTCCGCTGCTCTTGCCGCTCCCGCAGCTGCTGCTCTTTTTGCTGCTGGCCGCGGCCTGCTGCTTCTGCCACTCAAACTGCGCCTGCTGCAATGCCAGCTGTGCCTGCTGCAGCGCCATCTGCTGGGCAAACTGCTCGTTCTGCTGGTCGTATGTGCGCTTATCGCTGAACGCGCCGTAATCGTAGCTGCGCTCGTTATTGAAGCTGTTCTCGGCCAGCTGTCGCTCGGTCTGCCAGTCTTCATAGGTATCCCGGTACCTGCCGTACTCCTGGTTTTCGGCCTGGTTGAGCAGCTGGTAATTCTGGGCCAGCCGGTCGCCCTCGTCGGCGTACCGCTGGTATGCCTGCTCCTGCAGCGTGGGGATCATGTTATTCAGCCCCTCCATGTACTGGTTATAGGCCTGCTGCCCCACGCTCTGGGCGTAGCTGTTGCCGTAGCCGCCGGTCAGCGCCGCCGCCGCGCCCATGGTATCCTCCATGGCTCGGCGCCCGCCCTGGATGTACTGGTCGCGGTATATCTGATAAATCGGATCGCTCAGCGCGTCGTAATGGAACTCCTCCCGGTTGAGGATCTGATCCAGCATGCTTTGAAGCTGATCGCCATACTGGCTTTCATAATCTCCCGGACGGTTGTTGATCATGGATTGCAGATAATTATAGGCATCCAGCACCGATTGGCTGGGCGTGTAGCCATAGCTGGTATTGATACCCGCGTTGGGCTGTACCGCAGCCTTGGGCAGGCCGGCCGCAATGGTAGCCATGGTGGGCTGCTTTACGGTCTGGCTCTGCTGCAGGTTTTTAAGGGCCTGGTTGGCCACATTGGTATTGATATTTCTGGACTGTTCGTCTTCCCAATACAGCCCGTTTTTATTGATCACGGCCATTCATCCGGCCCCCTTCGTTCTATTTCTATGGGGGGACGCCCCTTGCGGAGCGTCCCCCGGTCGGTCTTCATCAGGCGTTCTTCATGGCGCCGCTCAGGGCGTCCAGCATGCGCTGCATGTCCATACGGGTCTGCATATCGGGAATGTTGTTGATCTTTTCCTGCCATTCCTGGCGCATATCCTGGCCGCCGTCATAGGCGCGCATAAAGCGGCCAGTGCGTACGCTGCGGCGCTGGGCTCCGCTGCCGCCGCCCTCATAGGCGCGGCCCGGATTGCCCCGCATGCTGCCGCCTTCGGCGTAGCTGCGGCGGTATTCGTTCTCGCTCTCCCGCTCCTCCATGGCCGCGATCTCGCAGGCCTTCGCCATGCCGCTCAGCAGCATTTTCATGGTGCACAGCTCGGCGTCATGCTCCAGCAGATCGCCGTTGCAGTTCTGCTTCACGTGCTGGATCAGATCATGCAGATTTTCGCCCAGCAGCTCCTTGGCCTCGTAGATGTCGTTCAGGATCTCCATGCCTTACACCTCCATCAGGCCGCGGCGGCGGCAGTGGTGGTGCGCGCAGCGGCAG
Source organism: Clostridia bacterium (assembly GCA_017464225.1). Next base: position 29,847 of record JAFUDW010000078.1, read on the forward strand.
CAGTGGCCAGCTGGGTGAGCAGATATTGGGTCTGGGCGGTCAGGGCATTCTGCACATAGTTTTCGATCTGCGCCTGGTTGCGCTCATCATGCAGGCGATTGTTTTCGGTGCGCAGGTTGGTAATGGTGCTCTGGCACAGATCGTCCTTGATGGACTGGCCCATGCTCAGGATGGCGGCCCGGGTCTCGGCGGCCTCGCGCTGCACCATGTTCTGGGTCTGGCACACGGCCAGGCGGTTCTCACAGCAGCACTCGGCGCGTTCGGCCTGGGCCTGGTTAAAGCCCTGGTTCATGATCTGCTGCATCTGGAAATCGTTGTTCATCTCCGCCATCTGATTGGTAAACATCTGCTGGCTCAGGGCGTTCTGCGCCCCGGTCACGGCGGCCGTAACGCCGTTGAAGCCGTTACACAGCTGGGGTTGAAGGCCGCTGATGCCGTCGCGGATGCCGGTCAGCGCGATGGTGTTGGCCTGGTTGGCGAAGCCGTCCGCCACCTGGTTAGACTGGTTCAGCCAGGGATACAGGCCATTCATGCCGCCCATGCCGCCCATGCCCCAGCCGCCGCCGAAGCCGCCGAACATCATAAAAACAAAGGCCAGGGCTACCAGGCCGATCAGGCCCTCGCCGCCAAAGAGGCCGCCGCCGTTGCCGTAGCCGTAGCCATAACCGGCGGGCTGCACGGGCATATAGAAACCGTTGTTCTGATTGTTGTTGTACATTCTTTTTCTCCCTTTCGTTTTTATATAAATCCGCCCTCTGCAGCGAGTGGATTTATTCATTTACCTCTTGCCCAAAAGTCGCCGGGCAAACTGGAATGCCTGGTCGTACTGCTGCTGGCTGATTTGCCCGCTTTTCAGCAGGTGATCCATGGCGCCCTGCCCATTGCCGTTAAGCCCCTGCGGCACGTTCAGCCCCACCTGCTGCATCATGGATCCCGTGTTCTGGCCCAGCTGCCGGGCGATCTGCATGGGATCCTGCTGCTGCCGGGCTGCCGCCGGAGGCTGCCCGCCGCGAAGATTTTTCAGGCCCATTTATTTGATCTCCCCTTCATTGTTCATCCATACTGCTTGCCCGTTGCCGGTCATCTGGCGCACCAGCTCGGCCACTTCCTCCCGGGTCATGTACTGCGGCGCGGGCTCCGGCGCCTGCCGCAGGTAGATATCCAGGTCGTAGGTCCCATCCTGGTGCATGGTCTTGACGCCCATGGCGCTCTCATCCTGGGTGCTGAACATCTGCGTGATGCCAGGCCCCAACGGATAGTTTTTCATGGCGTCGATGCTGGGCACCTCAATGATATCCGCATGGATCATAGGCGGCGTCACCGGCTGCGGCTGCTGTACGGGCTGCTGTTGGGGCTGCATCATCTGCTGCATGGCCTGGTTTAAGGCCTGCTGCCAAGGGTTCACATATCCTCCGGGGAAAAAGTTCTGCATGGTTTAATCCTCCCTTGTCCAATAGAATTGCGGTACTTCGTTTAAGCTGTTCCAGGCGTCGTACAGGTCGCCATCCTCCACCGTCGCCACGTGCTCGCCGAATGCCAGCACGTATACGCCCCGCGGATGATCCATGCAGAATTCCGCGGCGGTGTAGCAGTCCGGGCAGGTGTCCGGCACAACATAGCGCCGGAAGCCATTTCTTTTCAGCAGCGCGCCCCACACGCTGTTGCTGCTGGGCATGGTCTTTTGCGCGTGGCTGATGGCGCACAGGCACAGATGCACCGTATCCCAATCCAGATCCAGGGCCTTGCACAGCGCCCGCACGGTGCAGTCTATCGTGCGCCTGCCCTCCGGGTTGGGATTGTAATCAATCCACATGGGGCTTGTCCTCTTTGGCCTCTCCCTTGTCGTGCATGATTTCCAGCGCTTTCAGCAGCACGCCCGGCACCTTGACGCCCATGGTAGCGGCGTTCTCTATGATGCTCATGCCCTCGCTGGCGATGAACCACAGGCATGTAGCCCCGGTCACCGCTGAAAAGCTGATCCCCGCGCCGATGGCCACCGCGTGATCCACCAGCGCCGCCACCAGCACCACCACCAGGATCAGGCTTTTTTTCAGCAGACCCATGGTGGCCGCGCTGGAGCTGATCTTGCCATTCTCGGTCTTGGTGCTCTTGCCCATGACCCCGCAGATGATCCCCGTGATATAATCCAGCGTCATCACCGCAAGCAGGATCCAGATCAGCGGCGGAAGCCCGCTGAAAAAGCTCACCACCGCGCCCATGGCCGCCGCCAAGGCCTGCAGAATTTTGTCCTTCATCTCTCGTTCTCCTTATCCCGCCGGCGACAGCAGCGCCAGCGCGTTATCTATGGCCTCGCGGGCCGCGTACAGCGCCGCCCGCGCCTGGTCAAGCGTGTCCTCTTGTGTCTTGTTCTGTTCATCTGTGACTTCCGGCAGCGCGTCCACAAGGAATCGGCTCATCATGTAGCCAGATCGATCGCCATACTTGACGGCGCTCCAGCCGGTGTTCGTGGTGCCCATCACCTCCACCTGGCTGCCGATGGGCACCCGGCACACGTAATTGGCGCTCTGGCTGGCCCGCTGGCGCAGGAATACCGAATCGCCGCTGTTTGTGTACACATACTTGATATTGCTCATGCTTCCCTCCTTGTCCTCATATTCCACCGCTTTCAGGTATCCAACGCAGTCCCAACCGCTCAGGTTGCTCCGCACAACGCCCGTCTGTGTTGACTGCGCGTTGATCACGTGCTGGCCGTCCGCGTCCACAAGACCGATGTGATAGTAGTCCTTCATGTCCCCGTTATGCCGCTTGCCGCCCTTCTGGTATTCCGCCGGAAGGGCGTAATTCTTTTCGCCGGGCTCCCTCGCCTTGAACGTAGCCATCCCCGGCATGGCCTGGGATATTGGCAGCAATGCCGCCACATACTCCCGCGCAATGCGATTGCTGCCGTGGTATATGCTGAGATTATGGGCCTTGTACGCCCGCACAAACGCCCCGGAGCAGTCCTCTACGTGGTGGCCGATCCATTGAGCGCCGTACTTTTGCGCCTGCGCGTCTGTAGCCTTCCGCTGCTTTTCAGCCGTCCATACCTCGCCCGCCGTGCCCGGAATATACCCGTCCTGAGCGGCCAGGTAGCCCTGGAAGACCGTGACGATCTCTTTACATGTCATGGCTCATGCCTCCCAAATGCACCCATGCCGGGTCTCCTTTCAACGCGTTAAAGTGACCTTTAAGTTAATGACCAACTATTAGCAAATACTGCTTGTGCATCCGTGTCTCTTGTAAAATAGAAGTGAAATTTGCTAATTTCCATGTGGTTATTACTTCGTAAGACATACATAGTGTAATCACTTCTATCTAAAACAAATGACGGGTAATTTAAAGGTAGTTGGCAATCAGCAACAACTAAACTATTCTGTGCAAAATCTCTGTCAATACGAATCATCTGCATCTTGTTTCTATCTTGAGGATTTGTAACAAGATATAGCACATTGTCATCGATTATAAATGTTGGCCTTGATGAACAATTTGAATAATAGCAAAGATTAATTAACTTTTTTCCGTCATTGATCTGGCCATATATTCCATAACCAGCATATCTCGGCCTAATAGCAAAACAAAGAGTATTATTAATATACGCAATTGGCATTTCATATACAGCAGCAACAGCTTCATCGTATTCATAATATATCTGCCAATTCACAAAATCTGTTGATTTGAAAATAATAGCTCCTCCAGAATTATTAAGCCTATACACCCAACCTATATAATATGCAAAGCCATCATCGCCAATGCTACAATTAGCCTGAGCAGACAAATATTGAGTGCCACTAAAACTTTTATTATAATGTTGATTTATCCATGTATTATTTAAAACTTCGTCATCAACAAGAACTTGATTATAAGTCAAGGTTCCGGAGCCGACATCATATTTCGCCACCATTTGACAATATGTATTTGCCATGTTTGCTGTATATAAAATGTAAATTTTATCTTCAACAACGTAACCATTCGGAGAACCAGCACCGCCAGTTTGTTCGACTCCGGCGTATGTATTACCGCTTTGTGCGATAATTATATCTTCTTTGTTCGTCCCATCGATCCCGCATTTTGTCAGAATAACCTTGGCTGTCTGATTTACAGCGGCATCGCCCTGAGTTCCTTCATATTTGCAATAAATCGCGTATAGAGTGCTACCAATTTTTAAAAGAGTACCATCGTGCGCTTGCTCATCGCTTGTTACCAACTGCGTTATTTGATTTGAATTTACTTCATTTGCAAACTTGATACCATTATATAAACTTGTAAATCGAGAAAGCTCAGAATTTGAGCATTCCGCCATAACAGGAATACTAATGGCATCAATGTTCTCATTCATTCCAAAATAATCAATTCCGCGTTTGTATCAATATCATAACGTAGACATGTGTCAAATGTAGCTTGCCGAGAAAAATACTCAATATCTGCTTGCTCATCAGAAATTTCCGTAACTCTTGCTATCGAAATACGAAAACTTAAACCAGCAGGGATGTATTGAGTTGTTGCTTTTAGCGCGGTTCCGTTTATATATGCCCCATCTTCAAAATAACTATAATTCACACGAAAACCATCATTTGGCGTAACATAAATTGGATAATTAAAAGTCATTATATCTGAACGCACTCGGTTACTATAATTATTTATATTTCCACTACTTTGTGAACCGCGAGCAAAAGTAGTAAACTGAGTAAATAAGTTTTTACTTTCGTTTAATGCGCTCTTTAACTCCTCAACTTCCCCGCTCACCCCATCCGGCACGGCCTTGATATTCGCCCCCGTCCCGCTGGTGGCCAGCGTATCACCCACGGCGATATCGGCGATCACCTCATAATACACCCCGTTATAGATCAGGTGATCCCCCGCCGCATGCGCCGCGCTGGCGGTGGTGGTGGATTCGCTGGGGGCGATATAGCTCAAGGCGGCCTGGGCGTTTTGCTCAATGGTGGCGTAGCCGTCCTCGCGTTCTTCCTCGGCGGTTTGGCGGTCCGTTTCTGCCTGGTCGCGCAGGCCCTCGGCGGTTTCGCGGGCTGTTTCCGCCTGGCCGCGCAGGCCCTCTGCCGTTTCGCGGGCTGTTTCCGCCTGGTCGCGCAGGCCCTCTGCCGTCACGCGGCCATTTTCCGCCTGCACCCGCATCTGCTCGGCATTGACGCGGCCGGTCTCGGCCAGCTGGCGGGCGGCCTCCGA
>JAFUDW010000079.1 GCA_017464225.1 Clostridia bacterium
CAAGCGCTGCGGGCCCCTCGGGAAGGTTTTCAGGGCGCTCGAAGCCCCCAGGCCCCGCCAGTTGCGGATGTAAGTTGGCGTCGTAAATAGACAACTTCCCGCAGTTGATTGAAAAGGGGTTGTCGCAAAGAGCGCACCGGAAATACGCGATCAACAAAAATAACCCAGACTCGAGCAAGCTCGGTCTGGGTATTTCTGTATGATCGCTATGACGCTGACGCGCCATTGACGTCGGCAAGCCGCCGTCATTTCCGGAGCGGGTAACGTATTATATTTTTCAACATAAAGCCCCAGTCTGAGGTAGGCGCGCGAAGCGGGCCGGCAGGCCCCGGATCGCGGAGTCCTCGAACGGAATCCCCTTTGCCAATACCTGCTACAATTTCATCACATAAACCTGGCAGGGGTTTGCTTCATCCCAGAGATCGGGGAAAACCTCAAATTCCTTGAATCCCAGCGCTCGGTAGAAGCGGTTTGTGGCATCGTAATCCTCATAAAAACCTATCTGTACGGTTTTGACCTGCATGAATTCGTAGCCCTGTTGGCGGGCGCGCTCCTTTGCGGCTTCAAACAGCTTCCGTCCAAGGCCCTGGCGGTGATAGGGGAGAAGAACGCCCATGACGGCCAGCTCAACGGTTTGCTTTCCGGTTTCCTTGAGGTATAGGAAGCCCACTGGAGATTCAGCGTCAAAGGCCGCGAAAAAAGGCTTTCCGGCGCTCTGGGCAATGTATTCCTCCCGGGATTCGGGAACGCCGAACCAATCGGGCAGAGCTTCCAGCACTTGCCTTGCGATCGCTCTTTTTTCATCGTTTCGGGTGATTTCCCTGATATTGTTATCCATCATTACACCTTACAGCTTGTATTGCATGAAATTCCCGTTCTTTTTGAACCCAAAATCGGTATAGAGCAGCACGCCCATATCCGACGCCGTGATCTGCACCGCGCCGCAGCCATAAGCTCGGGCGTCCTTCACTACCCGCCGCAGCAGCTCCTTTGCAATGCCCTGCCGCCTGTATTCAGGCAGGGTATACATGCTGGACAGCAGGCCGATCCTGCCGCTGGGACAGCCGAAATAGGGCGGCTTTTCCACAAAGGACATGCCGCTGGTGGCTACGATTTCACCCTCGTCCAGCGCCAGCCAGGAAACGAAGCTGCCGTCAGCCATGTGCCGGCTGTAATAATCGCGCAGCGCCGGAACGAGATCGATCTCTTCCCGCGCGCCTTCCTCCCGAAGCTGGGATATCCGCATCCGGATGAAAACGTCCAGATCGTTTGCTTCAAGCCTTCGATAGGCGATCATGCCTGCAGTCCTCCTTAAAAAAAACGAGCCTTTGCGCCAACGCGCTTCAGCCCGCCATGCATTTATACGCTTTCAAAGAACGGTTCGCCGTTCAAACGGCGCAGCACGCCCATATCGTCAAATTCCAGCTTCTCCGGTTTGTCTCCCTGCAGATAGCGCAATATTTCATCCATGCGCACGCTTTCCTGAAAGCTCATCAGCGTGAAGGCCACGCCATGGCGCTTTGCCCGGCCTGTTCGGCCAATGCGATGGGTGTAATATTCGTTTTCTGTGGGCAGATCGTAATTGATGACGGCTTCCACGTCAAATACGTCGATACCGCGGGCTGCCACATCGGTGCATACCAGGATGGGGAATTTCCCTTTCTTGAAGGCTTCCATGGTTTTGTTGCGCTTGCCCTGGGGGATATCGCCATGGATACAGTCGGCGTCATACCCTTTCTTTTGCAGGATGGCGCAAAGGCGATCGGTCATGGACTTGGTATTGGTAAAGATCATCACCCGGTTATATTCATCGCTGTCCAGCAGGTATTCCAGCCGCTCTTCCTTGTTGTGGCGGTCGGCTTCGATGATGTACTGGGTGATCTTGGGCTTGTTTTCATCCACGGCTTCGATGGTGATCTCCACCGGGTTATACTGGTATTTCCAGCTGATGGTCATGACGTCCTGGTTGGTGGTGGCACTGAACATCACCAGCTGCCTGTCGCCGGGGGTGGACTCAATGATTTTGGTTACATCCTTTACAAAGCCCATTTTCAGCATTTCGTCGGCCTCGTCCAGCACCATGGTATGCACGCCGTCCAGCCGGGCCAGGCCGCGGCTCATCATATCCAGCATGCGCCCGGGCGTGGCCACCAGGATCTGAGGCTTGCGCTTGAGCGCCATGATCTGCTTTTTGATGGGCTGGCCGCCGTATAGCGTGGCGATGCGCGCGCCCTTGATGAACCGGGCCAGCTGGGTCAATTCTTCTGCGATCTGCAGCGCCAGCTCCCGGGTGGGAGCCAGCACCAATTCCTGTATATAATCCTCCTTGAGCTGCAGGTATTCCAGCATGGGAATGCCAAAGGCGCAGGTTTTTCCCGTGCCGGTGGGGGCGATGGCGATCACGTCGCTGCCCTCCATCATGACGGGGATGGTTTTGGCCTGTACCGGGGTAGCCTCGGTAAAGCCCATTTTTTCCACAGCCCGCAATACTTCCTTGGAGATATCCAGGCTGTCAAAGCGTATTTTTTCAGTTTCTGACACGGAAATATAGTCCTTTTCTCGTTTTAGTCGATCAGCCCGCGCGACTGGGCCATCCGGATGATCCCCCGCACCATGCCCTCCGCCAGGCGATCCTGATATTGGGGACAGGAGAGCAGCAGATCCTCTTCGCTGTTGGTCATGTAGCCCATTTCGATCAGGAAGGAGGGCATCAGCGACCAGTTGTTGCCAACATAGCTGTCGTTCAGCGTGCAGCCGCCCTTGTGCATGCCGGTGGCATCCTGCATGGCCGCCAGCATGGTTTCACCCAGGGCCCGGTAGCTGTCGGTATCGGCCACCATCTGCGCGTAGGAGGAGGACAGCGGGCAGTAAACCTCAATGCCCTGTACGGCTTCGCTGCCGCTGCGGGAATTGCAGTGCAGCCGCAGCACAAAATCAGCGTTCACGCTGTTGGGGATATCGGCCCTGTCCAGCATGCCCACAAAGGTATCCTGGATTTCCCGGGTCATACATACGCCGGCGCCCAGCTCCATCAGCGCGTTGCGCAGCCGCATGCCGACTTCCAGCACCACCTGGGATTCCATGCGGTGGGTCACCGTGCCTTTGGCCATGCCCACCGTGGTGGTTTTGGTCGTGCTGAAATTGGGCCCGGCCAGCACCGTTTCCACCTGGGTCGAGCGCTGATGACCGGGATCGATGCAGATCACCAGCCCTTTGAGCTGATCGGACTTGAGCGTGGTAGGCGCGGCGGGCGCCTGATAGGGCATCAGCAGGCTTTCCTCCAGCAGCGTGGCGCTGTTTACGCTCTCCACGGTGATCGTTACAGCGTCGTCAGGGTAGGTATAGGGCATGGATACGGTGCCCATAAAGGTTTCGTTGGCATCGGCGGTCAGGGTGATCTTATGCGATTCCTGAGCGCTCTTGCAGCGCAGGATCACGGCGTCGCGCCCCGGAGCGTGGAAGCTGTAATGCACGCCCTCCTCCGAGAGCCAGATGGCGGCGTCCTTGGGACGGCTGGTCAGGGCGTTGGCCGAAAGCTCCTGTACGGCGGGCAGCGCTTCGGCCTCCGGCAAATCCAGGCGGGTCTGCAGCAGCAGGCGCTGGCTCAGCGTATACACGTTCAGCCCCATGCGCGCGGCGGCCGCGGCGCCGGGCAGATCGCATACGCCTTCAAAGTGGCCGTCTTCGGAATACAGCGTCATTTCGCCAAGATCATTGGCCGTATCATAGGTCACGTACACAAAGCTGTAATCCGGCATATCAAAGGAAAAGCGTACCTGGTGCGGCAGGAGCTCGGTATAAATCACGGTTTCCTCGGCCCAAGCCGCCAGGGGGCAGCAGAGCACCAGGCAGATAAGCAAGCAGGCGATCTTTTTCACAGGCGCACTCCATTCCAGATTCGTATTCGGACATGCCGTTCTTCATTATACTGTGCGCAGGCAAAGGCTGTCAAGGGCTGACCCGAGATACGGCGCGCCATACGATCAAAATCAAAAATGAAATGACAAAATCTGGCGTTTTCCTTACCGGATATTCCCTTGTTTTTACATGGAGGCTGTGATATACTGCTTGCGACAACCGAATGCGTGTCCTTTAACCGGGTCCAGAGAGGCCGGGAAGGCTGCGAAAGTATGTGCTGTGTGCGTATACCGCCTTGCCCTGCCACGGGTAAGGCGTTTTTTTCACGCTGAGGCGCGCAGGGTTGAACAAAAGTCAGGAGGCGTCTTCTCATGAAGCTCACCTACGATGTCAACCAGAATCCCCCGCTGCGGAAAAACCTTGTCTATGCTTTCCAGCAGCTGCTTGCCATCATGGCCGCCACGCTGCTGGTGCCCATCCTGGTGGACGGCAGCGGCACTTACATGAGCCAGCCTGCCGCGCTGTGCGGCGCGGGCTTCGGCACGCTGTTCTACATTTACATCGCCACCCGTAAAAAGAGCCCGGTGTTCCTGGGCAGCTCCTTCGCCTTCATCAGCCCGCTGGCGGGCGCAGTGGCCTTCGGCTTCCTGGGCATCTTCCTGGGCGCCGTGTTCGCGGGCCTGGTGTATGTGATCATTGCTCTGATCATCAAAAAGACAGGCTCGGCCTGGGTCAACAAGCTGCTGCCCCCCGTGGTCATCGGCCCCACCGTGGCGCTGATCGGTCTTTCGCTGTGCGGCAGCGCCGTCAATAACCTGAACAATACCGCCGCCGGCAATTACAACCTGATCGCGATCCTGGTGGGCGTCATCGCCTTCTGCATCACCGTATTTGCCTCCACCAAGGGGAGCCAGGGCATGAAGCTGATCCCCTTTGTGATCGGTATCCTGGGCGCTTATGTCATCGCCCTGATCCTCACCCTGATCGGCCGCAGCGCCAATATCGAAGCCCTGCAGCTGGTGAACCTTTCCGCCTTTGACAATATGCAGCTGTTCAAGGTGCCCCGCTTCACCTTCCTGGGCATGTTCGGCGCTTACAGCGACGCCACCAACAAGATCGGCTCCTTTGCCGACGTGGTGAGCATCTTCGTGCTGTTCGCTCCCGTGGCCTTCGTTACCCTGGCCGAGCATATCGCCGATCATAAAAACCTGTCCAGCATCATCGAGCGCGACCTGATCACCGATCCCGGCCTGGACCGCACCCTGATCGGCGACGGCGTTGGCTCCATCGTGGGTTCCTTCTTCGGCGGCTGCCCCAATACCACTTACGGCGAGTCCGTGGGCTGCGTGGCCATCACCGGCAACGCCAGCATCTCCACCATCGCCATCGCTGCTGTATACTGCATCGTGCTCAGCTTCTTTGATCCCTTTGTATGCTTTGTCAACTCCATCCCCAGCTGCATCGTGGGCGGTGTCTGCATTGCCCTATACGGCTTCATCGCTGTATCCGGCCTCAAAATGCTGCAGCCTGTGGACCTGAACGACAACCGCAACCTGTTCGTGGTGGCTGCCATCCTGGTGCCCGGCATCGGCGGCCTGACGCTGAACTTCGGCGCCGTGACCATCAGCTCCATCGCCACCGGCCTGATCCTGGGTATCATCATCAACGTGATCTTCAACAAGCGCGAGGCTAAATAAAGGGAAGAGGGGGAACGTTAAGGGGCGCTGCCCTTTAAAACCCTGCCAGTTGCGGACGTTGCTTGGATGCTCTTTCCAGCAGCTTCCCGCAGGTGATTGAATACGGCTTGGCGCAAAGAGAGAAATACGCCGCAATATAAAAACGACTGGATTCGAGCAAGCTCGATCCAGCCGTCTGCGCATCGACAAAGTCGATGCTTCCGTGAAAAGTGAAGGATCACTTTTCACGGGAAGCAAATTTTACTGTGATGCTTTGCATCACGGCCGTAAAATTTGAGCGGAATGAAAAATTCCTCCGGCCGTAAAATTTGAGCGGAATGAAAAATTCCTCCCGGTCGGCAAGCGGACCTCCGGAATTTTTCTCCTCGCGGCGTACACGCCGCCGCTGCGGATTGCATTTTCCATGTTCCAATCTTGCAGACATTTACTGGCTTTATTTCAAAATGACACTTTGCAGATAGTCTGACGACTGGATTCGAGCAAGCTCGATCCAGCCGTTTTGTTCATGCGGCTATTTCCGCCCGAACCAAACTCTCCCGGCGGCAAACCGTATTTACTGCGGCTTTGCGTTGTATACGTTCAGCAGATCCAGCGTATTGCCGAAGTATTCCTGCTTTTCGCTGCTTGTAACCTTGAGCTTGGAGCAGATATCGGCGATCACCTTTTTGGGATAGGTGCGCATGCGGGTCATGGAAGCGTTTACGTTGGTTTTCCAGGCATTCAGGGTGAAATCCTTGTTGTAGGGGTATGTTTTGATCTGGCGCGGCATCAATTCCTGCAGCGTTTCAAACCATTTCATATAGATGGGCCGCACATTTTCGGAGTAGAGCAGGTTGTTTTCCACAATTTCGGCGGTGCGGCGCAGAAATTGATCGCGGTATTCCGGCAGCTCCAGCAGCGCGGCCAGGATGGTATGGGGGTACTGGCCGATATTGGCCGTGCGGGACTTGAGGATCAGGTTCACTGTTTTGGTTTCATCGCCGTTCATGGCGCCGGCCTCGATGTCATGCAGCATGAACGTCCATTTGCCGCCCGGGAAACGGTAATAACGCACGTTGCCTGCGTCGTAGTTGTTGATCATCATGCTGTAGATGGCGTAGCTGAACAGGCTGTCCACATCCACCCGATCGAGCACGTATTGCAGATTTTCCGCCGCGTTCAGCTTGTTCTTGCGGCAGAAGTTCAGCAGCTCTATCCAATCGGCGTTGCTGCCCTTGATCACCTTGTTTTTATCCAGGCCGTTGCCCTCCAGGATATCGATGCCCTTGATGGCGGCCTCGTCGGTGATGCCCTCCCACTGGGCCAGGCTGTCCTTGTTGGCCTTTTCCCGCAGGTTGTAATGGCCGTAATATTTGCCGTTGATGTAAAGGATGATGGGCCGCCCAGCCTGGTAATACAGCCCGGTGCCGTCGCTGATCTCGCCCAGCACGGCGTCCCGCAGGCGGGTGGAATGGTTATCGCTGTTGGTCATGCGCAGCTGAATGGCCGAATAGCTGGTGTACGGGCGGTTATCGAAGAACGCGCAGTCCAGCGTATCGCTGCCGAAGGCCGATCGCGCGAATACTGAAAGCGATTTCTGCCGCAGGTTGCGGCTGCTGTGGCCTGCCACCCGGGTGGTGACCATCTGCACCAGCTGACGGGTGCCGTTTTCGTCAAAGTATTCGATCTGCGCCGGGTATTCCCAGTTGCGGTCGTAATTGGGCGTGTTGCCCGAGCCCTTCACCAGGATGCCTTTTTTATTGCTGAAAAAGTATTCATCATCGGTATAAATGGAAACCACCGATACCGGAATGGGCGTGGGATCGTCAATGATGTAGGTGCTGCCCGCCACAGTGGAGCCCAGCATATCTCCGGCAAAGGCCCGGGCGCGGATCACGGTGGTTTTATCGACGGTGATGGGCCCGCTGTACAGCGCGGATGTGCGGCTGGGCGTACCGCAGTCGGTGGTGTAGCGGATCTCCTGACCGGGCGTGCCGCTGATGGTCACGGTGACGCTGCCCGTATAGAAACCGGCGGCTGTTTCGATCACCGGTTCGTCGGCCATCTGATCAAAGTACAGGCTGTCGTTGGCCGCGCCCGGAGTGGCCGTTTCCAGACAGTGCCAGCCATCTCCGCCCAGCGGGATGCCGCTGGACACGTTGCCGAACTGTTTTCCGAAGGAGACCGACACGGTGTTGCCCGCGGGATCGGTCAGATAAACGGATTCGCCCTTGGCCGACAGCTTGAAATTGGCATACAGCGCGTTTTTCAGGCCGTCGGTCACCTCCTCACTGCCCGCGCAGTATACCACCAGGTAACCGTTTTTGGGAATCACCGCGGTATCGGGAAATGCCCAGCGGGTCAGGTTGAATTCATCGTTGCTCAGATACCACCCCGCCAGCTTGACCTGGGCGTTCTCGGTGTTGTACAGCTCCACCCAGTCGTCATGCCGTCCGCTCACAAAGGTGGCCGTGCTGGCCATGGCTTCGTTGATGATCACCTCGGCCCGGGCCGCCGCTGCCAGGCACCACAGCGCCAATAACAGGGCAAAAACCAGTTTTTTCTTCATGCGTATCACCTCGCGTATAAAAGGGGTTACGCCCTTTCTTCTGAGAAAGAAAGCTGCAAAGAAGCAGGGCTTTTATCCTCCCAGCTCGTCCCATTCCAGGTACAGCGCGTCGATCTTCTCCTGCAGCGCGTCCTTTTCGGCCTGCAGTTCGCCCAGACGCACATAATCGCTGGCGTTTTCCTCGATCTGAGCGTCTATTTCCCCGCTCTGCTGTTCCAGCCTGGCTATATCGCGCTCAATCATGGCCATGCGGCGCTCGGTTTTGGTATCCTTGCGGCCCGATAGCCGTTTCTTGGCCTTTTCAGCCTTTTCCTGCTGGCGCTGAACGCTCTTTTCCTGGGCCTGCTGGGCCTGCTTGGCTTCCAGCTCGCGCTCGCGGATGAAGCGGTATTTTTTATAGCCGCAGTCGTAATTGCGCAGTTCGCCCTCGTCCAGCTCCCAGATGCGGGTGGCAAAGCGGTTCACAAAATAGCGGTCATGGCTCACGATCAGCAGCGTTCCCTCAAACTGATCCACCGCCGATTCGATCCATTCCCGGCTGTCCAGGTCCAGGTGGTTGGTGGGCTCGGCCAGGATCAGCATGTTTACGGCGCTGTTCATCAGCATGCACTGCTTGAGGCGCGCGCGCTCGCCGCCCGAAAGCTGGGATACCCGCTTGAACTGATCCTCGCCCCGGAAGCGGTACGCGCCCAGACGATTGCGCGCCTGCTGGGGTTCGCAGCCCAGCTCGTAGAGCAGCGTATCGTACAGCGTGCGCTCAGGATGGGCAAATTCGATCTGCTGGGGCAGATAGGCTGCCCGTACCGACGGGCCAAACTCGATGACGCCGTCGTCGGCGGCCTCTTCGCCCAGCAGGATCTTGAGCAGCGTGGTCTTGCCCGCGCCGTTGGCGCCCACCAGCGCCACGCGCTCGCCGCCGCCCCGGATGGTCTGGGTCACGTGCTCAAACAGCGTGCGGCTGCCAAAGCTTTTTTTCAGCTCCCGGATGCGCAGGGCGTAGTCCGCCCGGAAAGGCACGGTGGGAAACCCCAGATCCAGCCGCTCTTCCTTTGTCGGCTTTTCGGTCTGCCGCAACCATTCGATGCGTCGGCGGATGGCCACTACCCGCTTATAGGTCTTGTCCATGCCGCTGTAGGCCCAGGCGCTGAGCTGGTCGGCGGCCTTTTCTAATTGGGCGATCTTGGCCTGCTCTTTTTCGTACTGCTTCATTTGCAGCTTATAACGGGCTTCTTTCTCCACCACATAAAAGCTGTAATTGCCGCTGTAGAATTCCACGCCGCCGTGATCAAGCTCCACGATGCGCGTCACCGTGCGATCCAGAAAATACCGGTCATGGCTTACGGCCAGCACCGTACCCTTGTAATGATCCAGATAGTTTTCCAGCCATTCGATGGAATCCATGTCCAGGTGGTTGGTGGGCTCGTCCAACAGCAGGATATCGGTTTCCCGCAGGATCATCACCGCCAAGCGGATACGGGTCTGTTCGCCGCCGCTGAGGGAGGAAAAGGGCTGCCGCCGCTGGTCGGGGGAAATATGCAGGCCGTTAGCCACTTTGCTGAGCCTGGTTTCACAGTCGTAACCGCCCAGCATGTCAAAGCGCATGGTCAGCGCGTCGTACTTTTTCAGCAGCGCTTCGCTGTGCAAGCCCTGATCCATCTGCTTTTGCACGGCTTCCAGTTCACGGGCCACCGCTGTAACATCGGCAAAGGCCATGCGCAGCACGTCCTCCACCAGCGCGCCCTCCGGCGCCTCCGCCAATTGGCTGATATAGCCGATGCGGCGGCCTTGGGGGATGGCGATAAAGCCCTTGTCGGGGGTCAGTTCGCCGGTCATGATGCGCAGCAGCGTAGTTTTGCCGGCGCCGTTGGGGCCAAGCAGCCCCACGTGCTCGCCGGCCTCCACCTGGAAGGATACGTCGTCCAGCACCACGCGATCCTGCTCAAAGGATTTTTCAATTCCGGATACTACAATTTCAGCCATGGATGACCTCGGTAACAGGGGAAAATAGCATACACAAATAAAATTATAGCACACATCGGCGCTTGTGGCAAATGGCCCGCTGTGCTATAATGTAGCAAATCTGAAATGGGGGACTGCGCATGAAGGTTTTTATTTCCGCCGATATTGAGGGCACCACCGGCATTGCCCATTGGAACGAAACAGAAAAGAACCATCCGGACTGGAAGTATTTCAGCGAACAGATGACCCGGGAGGTGGCTGCCGCCTGCCAGGGCGCCATGGACGCGGGCTGCCAGGAGATCATCGTAAAGGACGCCCATGATTCGGCCCGCAATATCGATCCCCGGGCGCTGCCCGAGTGCGTGCGCCTGCACCGCGGCTGGGCCGGGCTGCCGGGCAGCATGATGATGGGCATTGACGAAAGCTTTTCGGGCTGCGTGTTTACCGGCTATCACAGCGGCGCCAGCTGGAGTACCAGCCCGCTGAGCCATACGATGAACCTGGGCAATAACTATGTGAAGATCAACGGCGAGCGCATTTCCGAAATGACCATCAACGCGCTGATGGCGGCCTATTACGGCGTGCCGCTGCTGTGCGTTACCGGCGATCAGGGCATCTGCGACGCCGCGAAGGCCGCCAATCCCAATATCGAAACAGTGGCCGTCAACGAGTGCTGCGGCAACGGCGTGCTGTCCATTCATCCCGATCTGGCCGTCCGCCGCATCCGGGAGGCCGTGGCCCGCTCGCTGAGCAAGCCTGATCTTAAATCCATGCTTTATCCCATGCCCGAGCATTTCAGCGTGGAAATCTGCTATAAAAAGCACCAGTCAGCCAACAGCGGCGCCTGGTATCCAGGCGCGCGACGGATCGACGATCTGACCGTGGGCTTTGAGAGCGACGACTATATGGAAGTGCTGCGGATGTTCAAGTTTATCTTGAGCGACTGATACCGGAACCTGCTGAAAATTTGCGGGAAGGGGTACGATAAGGGCCTCCGCGGCCCTTATAAACCTGTGCCAGGAGACTTCGCCTCCTGGACCTCATCAGGCGAACAAGCTTGATGACATTATCAAACAACTTCCGCCAGTTAAGCTGAAAGAGGTGACGTGTAAAGGCTGTCTGAGGCAAAGAAAAAAGGCCAGTGCCGTCAGATTGGAGCAAGCTCCATCTGTCGTCCCTTGCCTTTTTCGGGATTGCTGCGCAATCCTCGGCCCGCTGCGCGTGCCTACCTCAGACTTGATATGCGATTACAAAGCTTCGATATGTTACCCGCACCGGAAATGA
>JAFUDW010000080.1 GCA_017464225.1 Clostridia bacterium
AATGGACATAATCTGTTTGGGGTGATTCTTTTGGATAGATTAAAGGAACTGCGTCTGGCACGGGGATATACGCAGATCAAGATGCAAATGCTGACAGGGATAGACCAGAGCGATTATTCCAAGTTGGAGGCAGGCAAGCGTTATATGACCTTTGAGCAGTGTAAGCGCATTGCCGTCGCTTTGAACACAAGCATGGACTATCTGGCTGGGCTGACGGATGAAAAGAAGCCTTACCCAAGCGTGGAAAATACAAGCGATTAGCAAAAGGAGTAAGTTTTATGAAGTTGTTTGATTCAGAAGCCCTGGGCGCCCGTATTACCCGGAAAAGGCAGGAACTGGGTATGACGCAAAAGGATTTTGCCAAAAGTGTTGACCTGTCTGTTTCATTTTACGGCCATATTGAGCGCGGGACGCGGGTGCCAAGCGTGCCAACGCTTGTGCTGATCGCCAACCGGCTTCATGTAGGGGTGGACGCGCTGCTTCGGGACAGCCTGGAGGCGCCGTGCCTTCCCAAGCGTACATTCACAGACCGGGAATTGGGCTTGCTTCGCCAATACATGGAGGATCGTGGAGAATCTGTGGACGACTGGTTTGATATCAAGGAAGAATAAGCATATAAAAAACAGTCGGAAAATACCGGCTGTTTTTATATAGCTGCTTTCTGCTTTTATTTTTTGGATTTGGTACCGCCTTCCATAACGCCTCTGTGGGTAATGACGGCGGCAAATGTTCCGAAAAAGCACTGGCAGTCAAACAGAAAGGACATTCGCTTCACATATTCGCCGTCCAGGGCGGCTTTTTCACTGATTTCAAGCTCATCCCGCCCATTAATCTGCGCCCAGCCTGTCAGGCCCGGCAGCACGTCGTTGGCGCCGTATAAATCCCGGGCGGCAATTAAATCATCCTGGTTCCACAGCGCGGGACGCGGACCGATGACGCTCATATGTCCCAGAAGGATGTTGAGCAGCTGCGGCAATTCGTCCAGCGATGTTTTCCGCAGCACTTTCCCTGCATTGGTCAGAAAAGCCTCTGGATCTTCAAGCAGATGGGTGGGGATATCCCGGGGCGTATCAACAAACATGGTGCGGAATTTATAGATATGGAAGGTTGATTTATGGATTCCAATTCGTTTCTGCCGGAAAAAAACCGGCCCATTGGAGTCCAGCCTGATCATCAAGGAAATCAGCAGAATGACCGGTGACAGAACGATCAAACCCGTCAATGATATTACAATATCCAATAACCGCTTGATAAAACGATTGTACATATCTCTCCTTATCTGTCCAGAATATGGACGCCGACAGGATCAACCAAAAGGTCGCGAATCAGCCAGCGATGGGAAAGCACCGCGGACGCGGCCTGCATTTTGCCTGCGAAGTCTTTATCCTTGGTAATGCACAGCAGGGTCGGACCCGCGCCGCTGATGCACAGCGCGTTGCAGCCGTTTTGAATGGCAAGGCTGTGAACGGCGTCATATTCCTCGATCAGCGCCTTGCGGTAAGGCTGATGCAGCTTGTCCTTCATCGCTGCGGCAATGATCGATTCATCGCCGTTTTCCAGCGCCTTCAGGAGCACGGCGGCGTGGGAAACGTTGAATACAGCGTCGGCGCGTGTGACATTGGTTGGAAGAACGGCCCTGGCAGACTGGGTGCTTAATGGAAAATCAGGGGAAAGGACAACAAAACGCAGGTCAGGATGCGGCGTATAGCGGACGCTGTATACCTGGTCATTTTCTGTCATGGAAGCGGTCAGGCCGCCGCAAAAGGCAGGCGCCAGATTGTCCGGATGACCTTCGATTTGGGTTGTAAGCGCAATCAGCGCATCCCTGGAAAGCCCCGCGGCGCTCATTTCGTTGGCGGCTGCCGCGCCGGCAGCCAGCAGAGCGGCGGAGGAACCCAGTCCCCGGCTTACGGGTATTTCGGCATGGATATCAATATGGACGCCTGGAACCGGTTTCCCAATATGCGAATATACACAGGCAAATCCCTGATAGGCCAAATTATCTTTATTTTTGTATGCTTCATCGCAGCCGGAAAAAGAAAGGCGATCGCTTTCCTCAAAGCTGAGGGTATTATACAGCGTCAAGGCACAGCCCAGGGTATCAAACCCCGCGGCCAGATTGGCTGTGGTGGCGGGCACGCGGACTGTTACACATGCCATGATGGATTCACCGCCTTGTCAAGCACATATTCCAACATCTTTTCCCGGTCAATCACATCCCGATGCCGCACTGGCCGGGTATCCAGGCCGCGCAGATTGGCGGGAATGGGAACGCCTGTGGCTGATTCCAGCTGCAGCATGGCGTCAAAACCATCGCTCTGCTGCTGGATATTCAGCGCGCGGAGTACAGCCTCGGGGAACTTATAGGGGGAAGCAGTGGACAGAATAACCAGCTGATGATGATCGGGGCAGGCAGCCTTATATTGCTGCGCCACATTCCAGGCGACAGCGGTATGGGTATCGCACAGGTATTGATGCTCCATCCATACCCGGCCAATGGTCTGGTGGGTGGCTTCATCATCACAGAAACCCGCCCAGAAAAGGGCCTTGATCTTTTCAAGCAGCGTGTCCGGAACCTGATAATGACCTTCCGATGAAAGCTGTGACATCAAATCGGACACCATCCCCGCATCGCCGCTGAGCAGGTATAAAAGCCGTTCCAGATTGCTGGATACCAGAATATCCATGGAAGGGGACGCGGTCAGGTGGAAGGGACGGCGGCGATCATAGACGCCTGTACGCAAAAAATCAGTCAGTACGTTGTTGGCATTGGAGGCGCATACCAGTTTGCCCACAGGAAGTCCCATCTGATTTGCGATAAAGCCGGCCAGGATATCGCCAAAATTGCCAGTAGGAACACAGAAATCCACCGGTTCGCCAAGTTGAACTCTGCCGGCCTCCAGCAGGGCCTTATACGCGCTGAAGTAGTAGACGACCTGAGGCGCAAGCCGCCCGATATTAATGGAATTGGCGGAGGACAAACGGATGTCCTTGCCGTCCAGCAGGTTTTCCTTCCGCACTTTGCTGAATATTTGTTTTACGCCGGTTTGGGCATCGTCAAAGTTGCCGCGCACAGCGCAAACGCATACGTTGTCTCCTATCTGGGTGGTCATCTGTGCTTTCTGCACCGCGCTGACACCGTTATCAGGATAGAAAACAATGATCCGCGTTCCGGGAACATCACAGAACCCCTCCATGGCGGCCTTACCGGTATCGCCGCTGGTGGCGGTCAGGATCAGGATTTCTTCCTGACTGCCGCATTTGGCCGCGCTGGCGCGCATCAGGTGGGGAAGGATGCTCAGGGCTACGTCTTTGAACGCGCTGGTGGGGCCGCGGAACAGCTCCAGCACAGCATCATCGCCCACCATGACGGTGGGGGTAAGGTCAGGCGTTTCAAATTTGCCGGTATATGCCGCGCAAACCAGCGCCAGCATCTCTTCTTTATCAAAATCGGGCAGCAGGATGGAAAGAATTTCGGCCGCCATGGGCAGCATATCCATTTTCAGCAGTTCCTGAAGGCTGGCTTCATCCTGCTTATAATTGCAAAGCGTATATAAGCCGCCGTCCGGGGCGATTCCCTGCAGGACAGCCTCCGCAGAAGTGGCAGTCATTTTTTCAGAACGCGTGCTCTGATAGATTTTCTGATTCATCTTCATAACAAAA
>JAFUDW010000007.1 GCA_017464225.1 Clostridia bacterium
ACAATTGCTTCTTTACTCCCCGGGCTCAGGAAAAATTGCGCGGATAGAACGATCCCGTCTTGTTCCATCATGGCGCTATGGCGATAGCTGAACTGCATTTGATCCTTATTCCAAATCTCAATCCTTCCATCTATGAGCAGCTCCGCCTGCTGCAGCGTTTGACTGATTTCGCCGCCATATGCGCCGGCGTTCATATAAATGGCGCCTCCAACCGAGCCCGGGATACCGGATGCGAATTCCAATCCTGTGAAAGCATGATCAGCCGCTACGCGAGAGACCGCGCTCAGCATGGCGCCTGCTTGACAGGATATGAGATCATGCTCAATCGAAATACTGGAAAAGGCTTTTCCGAGACGCAGAATAACGCCAGGAAAACCTTCGTCGGAAAAAAGCAAATTGGAACCGTTGCCCATGATGAATACGGGAAGATCATTTTCCAGCGCCCGCTGATAAACAGCGATGATTTCTTCTGACGATGCTGGTTCTATCAGATAATCTGCCGGGCCGCCCGTGCGCATGGTGGTATATTCACTCAGCAGAGCATCACGATGCAAGCGTACCTCCGGAATGATATCCTGAAATAGAAACTGCGGCATAAATCCTCCGGTGAACTTTTTATTTGATAGTATATCGTAGACCGGCTCAGTTATGCGCAGGGGAAGAGATCAGGCATTTTCCACAGGTCAGGGTAAAGCGAACAGTGGAAGCTGGAATAAAGATCGTCTGTCCGGCAGGGTATACGCTGCGCTGACCGTTTATGGTGATTACGCCTTCGGTCAGCAGTGTCATTACGGAAAAATAATGCGTGGAAGCATCAAAAGGCGTATCATGGCAGTCCGTCAACCGCTCAAGATAGAAATAAGACGTATTCAAAAGCTCTTCTCTGACGCACGTATCGTCAGGGATCAGCTTTGGCACCACTGCCGCAGGCTGGTAATCAATGCGGGTAACATCCAATGCCTGCTTGATATGCAGTTCGCGTTTATTGCCCTGTGCGTCTGTACGGTCCCAGTCATAGAAGCGATAGGTCACATCGCTGGATTGCTGGATCTCATAAAGCATGATTCCAGCGCCAATGGCATGAACGGTGCCAGAGGGGATATAAAAAACGTCGCCTTCATGAACCGGAACATACCGCAATAGCTTTTCTATTTCCCGTCCTTTTCCGCAGGCCTCCTGCAGCATATCAGCTGTTGTTCCTTCTTTGATGCCGTATACAAGCTTCGCACCCGGTTCTGCGCGCAATATAGCCCAAGCTTCGGTTTTGCCCAGCTTGTTTTCGTAGATCCTGGCATAATCGTCATTGGGATGCACCTGAACGCTCAGCTGGTCGCGAGCGTCAATCAGCTTGAGCAGCAGGGGAAACTCCCCTTGAATGCGGTCGCCAACAAGCGCTTGACCGTATTTTCCGATCAGACTGCTGAGCGCATCACCCTGCGCATTCGTAGAATTCAAACCGGGAATAACGCTCATCTCCAGGCTTTCGCCGGTATGGGGATCATCACATTTTTTTTGATACAGCGCTTTTAAATTGCTGCCGCCCCAGGGCGTATCCTTGCCGCATCGAAACGCGGGAAAAAGCGGAATGGGAAGTAATTCCATGGGAAGTCTCCTCTGTAACAGCCAAAAACGCCAGCCTTTCCAAGGGGAAAGGCGGCGTTTTTGGTCATTGTTTATTGTACGGATTTGGTAGCGATCACATCAACGCCCGAATCGACTACATTCTCGATCAGAACATCGCCCGCCTGAATAGGCGCTGACAGCTGCAGCGCGTCTATGGCGCGCATGCATTCTTCAATTTTAGCCTTCGGGATGGGCGTGCGCGTTTTCAAGCTGACGGGTACGGCGCTGTTTTTCACAGGAGCAACGGCAGTGATCATGCGCAGCGGCTGGGTGCACTCCTGATGCGCGTAGACTTCGCCGCGCTTGCATGTATTTCCCTTCACGGAAATAACTTTCCCATCCTCCAGGGTTACTTCCATGCGGCAGCCCATGGGACAATTGATACAGGTGATCATTTCAGTTTTTTGCAAGGTATGATACCTCCTCAGTATCTGATGTTATTATTTTACGCTTTTCCTGCCAATTTGACAATAGCAGAAGCGAAAATTTTCACATTTTTGAAGATGTTATCAATATCGATATACTCGTTGGCCTGATGCGCAAGATCTTCGTCCTGGGGGAACCCTGCGCCGAAAGCGACGCCTTCCTCCAGCTCGCGCGCATATGTGCCGCCTCCGGTGTACAGGCATTTGCGCTCGTACCCCGTTACCTCGCAGTATGCATCCAAAAGCTTTTGCACCAGTTCGCTGCTTTCAGGAATATAATGCGGCTCGTTGGGTGTTCCGGGCTGAACGTCGAAGCCGGGGAAGGAGGCAACAATGTTTTTGATGATCATGGCCGGATTGGTCATCACGGGATAACGGATGTCCAACGTGGCGGAAACGCCGTTTTCATCAGCGCGGATAATGCCGATATTGCAGGTCAGAATGCCGCTGACGCAATCCTGGATCGCGATCTTCATGGAAGCGCCGTCATATTCCATGCCAATTTTGTCGGCCAACACGCGAAGACTGCCCTGCACGCCCAACTCGCGCAGCAGCAGCAGCATTTCTCCAATGGCGTTCCGTGCCAGATCGGGATAAGCGGCATGTCCATTGATCCCAATGGCAGTCAACTCCACAATGCCATTTTCCTTTTCTTCGGCGCTCAATGGAAGATTAAGCTTTTTTGCGATTTCTGAGGTTTTGAGAACAAGCTCTTTCTCACCGCGAACCAGCGCGGTGGACTTCCCGGGAACCACGTTCGGCCGCAGACCGGTGTTGAAGGAGATCACCTGCAAGCCGTCCTCCGAAAGACTGGAGCGCAGCACCACGCGAAGGATTCCCTTCTCAATATTGATGATCGGATAGGATGCGTCCGGACTGAAACCGGAACGCGGCATGGTGGCCACTTTTTTATAGTGCTCCATACACGCGCTTCCGCTCTCCTCGTCGCAGCCAAGGATCAGCCGAACCTTCCTGCGCAGCGGGATGCCTGCCATTTGAACGGCTTTCATGGCGTAAAGCGCAGCGATGGCAGGGCCCTTATCATCGCTGGTGCCGCGGCCATACATCCGCCCGTCATGGATTTCGGCTCCGTAAGGCGGATAGATCCATCCATCACCCTCCGGCACCACATCAAGATGCGCAAGGATCCCCAGCGCATCCAGATCATCGCCCTCTCCCATATCGGCATGCAGGGCGTAACCGTCAAAAATCTTCGGGTCAAAGCCCAAACGGCGGCAGTCCTCGGCGGCAACGTCCAGCATTTTTCTGATCACTGGACCAAAGGGAGCATCAGGCTGAGGGTCTGCTTTCAGGCTGGGGATGCGGATCCACTTTTGAAGCGTTTCTACCATTTCATCCTTCATCGAATCAATAATACCGTCGATTTTTTCAAAGCCTTCCATTGTTTATGATCCTCCTTGCGTTTTATTTGGTCAAAGCGCGGGACATTCTGTCAACGCCTTCAAGCAGCGACGCTTGCGGGCAGGCGAAATTGAGCCGCATGAATCCGTTGCCATTTTCTCGGCCAAAGATCGTCCCGGGGTTCAGAACAACGCGGTGAGAGCGGAGCTTTTGATTGATGGATTCGCTGTCTGGATCATACGCGCTCAAATCGATCCAGCTCAGCGCCGTGGCTTCAATAGGGGAAAGCACTGCCTCTGGAAGCTTCTCTTTCAAAGCGTCAAATAGTATTTTTCTGCTTTCTTCCAGATAGCTCAGCATGCCGTCCAGCCAATCGTCGCACGACGTATACGCCGCCTGAGTCGCGGGGAGGGCGAATACGTTGCCGCTGACAACGCCTTGCATCTCCATATGGTCAGAAAACCGTTTCAGCAGGTCTTTATTGAAAGAAACGGCTGTAGCCTGCTGCAGCCCCGGAACATTGAAGGTCTTACTGGCGGCTGTAAACATCAGCGTGCAGTCTTTCGCGCCGGGGATGGAAAGCATGGAGATAAATTTCAGGGGCTTGTAAACAAAGTCAGCATGGATTTCATCAGATACAAGCAAAGCGCCATAAGCGTTTGCCAACGCCACCAACCGCGCCAATTCTTCCCGTCGCCAGGCGCGGGAAACGGGATTGTGCGGATTACAGAACAGGATCATGCGTACGCCGCGCTTCAATGCGTCCTCAACGCCCTGGAAATCGATATCATACCGAGCATCCGCCTGCTTGTGCAAAGGCACATCCCATATTTTCCGTTCTGAGCGACGGATGGAATCAGAAAAAGGCGGATACAGGGGCGTCATGATCAAAACGCTGTCGCCCGGCTGGGTGAACGTGAGTACCGCCTGACGAATGCCGGTGACTACACATGGCATCAGAACGGTTTGATCCGGACGGATTGCAAGCTGATGCCTGCGCTGCCAATAATCGCAAAACGCCGTTTGATCCGCCGGGTCGGAACAGGGGTAACCATAGCAAGGATGCGCGGCCCTGTCTTTGAGCGCCTGTACAATGGGTTCTGCGCAGCGGAAATCCCAGTCCGCCACCCAAAGGGGTAAATCTCCGGGGCGGCAATGAGCGGGATCGTCCCATTTGACAGAACGGGTGCCGACGCGGCTGACTCCCGCGTCAAAGAACGCGTGATCGTATTTCAGATAAATCACTCCTTCCTGCAGCGGATGACCCAATATCCGCCGCTTTTATCGATGACTTCCGCTTGGGGAAATACGGTGACAAGAAATTTGATGGCAGAGGGCGCGCCTTGTTGCTTTCTGATAACGATATATAAACTCCCCGAGGAATTCAAGTGTTCGGCGCTGTCGGAAAACAGTCTGTAGATCGTTTCCTTCCCGGCTCGGATGGGAGGATTGGTAATGATATAATCAAACGTTCCATCGATGCTTTCAAAGCCATCACTTTGAATGAATGCAGCGTTGAGCCTGTATTTTTCAGCGTTTTCCTGAGCCAGCGCGATCGCTCGGCTGTTGATATCGGCAAAGGTGACGCTGCAATTCCGGTATAAGCTGCCCAGGCAAACGCCGACAGGGCCCCAGCCGCATCCGAGATCCAGGATAGAGCCTTCGATTTCTTGGGGAAGGGCGGCAAGAAGGATACGCGTGCCGCTGTCAAGCTCTCCGCGGGAAAAAACGCCGGCATCGGTTTTCAGACAAAAGTCCTGTCCGCGGAAGGTGAAACGCGCATCGGAGGGTCTGCTCTCGCTGGATGGCGTTTCGGAATAGTAATGATCGTTTTTCATGTTGATTTTTCTCCTGAAACAGCTTGCAAAAGCGCCTGCATCTCATCCGCTGTCAGTTCTCGGTACTCTCCGGCACGCAGCGAGGGATCCAGCGTCAAGGGGCCAAACGAGAGGCGTTTCAAAGCCGTGACCTCATGCCCCAGAGCGGCAAACATGCGGCGAACCTGATGGTACTTTCCTTCCCGCACCCAAACCTTGGCTGTGGATTGCGCGTTATCGGCGTCTATTATTTCCATCTTTGCCGGCAGCGCGTCAAAATCTGAAAGGGCAATTCCGTCTTCAAACGCTGATATATCATCGGATTGGAGCCTGCCCGTTACTTCTGCCAAATAGCATTTCCATACATGGCGCTTGGGAGATAGTAATAGATGAGACAATGCTCCATCCGTGGTGAGAAGCAAAAGCCCTTCGGTATCCTTGTCCAGTCGGCCCACAGGCATGCAGCCGCAGCTTTTGAAAGCGAGCGGCAGAAGATCAAGCACTGTGGGCTGCTTCGCGTCCCGGGCGGCTGTAAGTACGCCACAGGGCTTGTTCAGCATGATGTGACGCTGTGTTCTGGCATCCAGAAGCATGCCGTCCAGCGCTACGCTGTCTCCAATTTCCACGCGGAAATCAGCGTTCCTGACAGGAACGCCGTTGATGATGATCCGTCCGGCCCGAAGCATTTCCTTCACCTGGCTTCTGGTTCCTAAGGCCAGCGTGGATAGCAGCTTGTCCAGACGCATGGATTGATCAGCCTTTTTTGTCGTCATATTTCATCACCACATCGGCATTTCTGGCTTTTCTAAAGGGGAGGAGCGGAAGATAAAACAGCAAAAACGCTCCAGCGGCGAGGATAAGCGCGTTTTGATCAAGCACAAGGCCAGCGCTGAATAGGAGCTCCATTGCCATAAGCGCCTGTGAAAGTCCGCCATGCCTCCATGATAAAACGGCGCAAAAGGAGATACAGGGCAACAGAAAAAGCAGGAAGCTGATCATGGAATTAAATAAAAGGGGCCGTTTGGCTTTTTTACGGATGCGCTGGGCGATACGGAATGCTGAAAACGATGTTTCGTCTTTTTTCAGCAGAAAATCATAACAGGTGCCTCTGTGCCAGCCGTACATAAACAGAAGTAACGAGCATAAAAGAAAGATCATGACCGCAGCGATCCCAAGCGTGTGCTGGTTTACGGACGGAAGCGCAGACTGAAGGAAATCGCCGATTTCAGCCAGCTTTGCACTGGCCTGGGAAGCGTCGTAGACAAATACATACAGATAAATCTTATATATACCTGCCGCGAAAGGAATTCCCCATATAAAGCCTGCTCCCATGCGCAACAATCCGCCAATTACAAGCTGAAGGTAGCCTGCAGCACGCCCTTCGCCACTCAGGGAACAAAGCTTTGCGCCTATAAAAAAGCGCAAAGGATAAATCAAGAACACGAATACAATGAAGCACAGCGCAATTTGAAGAGGAAAAGGAATCGATATGGCGGTGGGGAAAACCAAGGGGAGTCCCAGAGGAGCATATGCCAGTGCATGGGCGGCGACATACGTGAGAATGAAAGAAATACACCAAAACCGGCGCCGATCGGGTTTGCTGGCAGCCATTTTTTGTATTCCCATCCCAAGCCCATCCTCCATTCAAAAATGCAATACAATTATATCCGATTATACAGGAAAAAGCAATGCGCTTATACAGATCTGCAACAGGATTGCGCCGAAGAAATTCCCATTTATTTATCATTTTCCCCTTGCGCGTTTATGTTCTGTATCGTACAATAATATTATGAATGCTTTTTCTCTGATTTTGCGTCGTACAGCCGAAAGCATGGAGCGCTGCCGTATTCAAGGCCGCGTTTTGGTCGGCTTGTCGGGCGGCGCCGATTCCGTAGCGCTGCTGAGGACGCTGCGCACATTGGGCGGCGTGGAAATCGCGGCGGTATATGTAAATCACGGACTGCGAGAAGCCGCCGCCTGTGAAGAGGCATTCTGTGCGGAGCTTTGCGCCGGTTTGGGCGTTTCCTTTTCTGTTAAGCGCGTGCAGGTTGCGCAGGAGGGGAGTCTGGAAGCGGCAGCCAGGGATGCGCGATATCAGGCATTTTACGAGGCCATGCGGGAGCTGAACTGCGGTACGCTGGCTCTGGCGCATCATATGGACGATCAGGCAGAAACCATTCTTCTGCATCTGTTCTACGGCGCTGGAATGGATGGCATTGGCGGTATGGCTGAATACAGGGAACCCATTTGGCGGCCGTTTTTATGCCTGCGCCGCAAAACGCTGCAAGCTGCTTTAATGGAGCTTGGACAGCAATGGTGCGAGGATGAAAGCAACGCGGATGTTGCTTTTTCGCGCAACTATTTACGCTCCCGCGTGATACCGATGATTGAAAAGGCATATCCCAAAGCGGTAGAGTCCATGGCGCGCGCAGCCGAGATCCTGCGGGATGAGGACCAGTTTGCGGACGATTTATGTCATCAATGGCTGCATGATCATGCCGCTCAAGGGCCATGGCCTTTCATTCTGGCTGCGCCGATGCGAGAATGTGCTCCCGCTTTTCAGCGGAGGATCCTGAGAAGCTATGCGTTTTCGCTGGGAATCAAATTGGAATTCGCCCATGTGGAAGCGCTCAGGGAGCTCGTTGAAGCTTTCAGCGGCGCAGTATGCAATCTGCCGTCGGGATGGCGTGGACTGAGAACCGCGGAAAGGCTTCATTTTTTACCTCCAGGAGAGATCAATAAGAAAATACGCTACGATAAGGAAATGCTGCATATCACCGATCGGAAAACGACAGGCGACGGCAAGCTGCTGCAGGCATTCCCCGCGGATCTGTTTGACGCAATGGCCGTTAGATCAAGACAGCCGGGAGATTGGATATCTCCTTTTGGTATGCATGGCAGGATGAAGCTGAAGGAATATATGATCGATCGAGGGATCGATCGCCCCTTCCGGGAGGATTGGCCGCTTGCCTGTCTGGGCAGCGAAGTGCTTTGGGTCATCGGCGTGGGCGCTTCCGAAAGGCTTCGGGTCTGTGATGGACAGAAAACATATAGCGTTGAATTTTCGGGCACGTTACCCGACGCAATATCATTACAGCGGATGGAGGAGAAGGCAAATGGAACATGAATTCAAACAATATCAGGATCTGGAACGCGTGCTGGTGACCCGGGAGGAGATCAGCAATAAAGTCGCTGAGCTTGGAAAAAGGATAAACGCCGATTATCAGGGCAAATCACCTGTTGTCGTATGTATCTTGAAGGGTGCTGTGGTATTCTTTGCCGATCTGATCCGACAGCTTGATATACCGTTGGATATTGACTTTATGGCCATTTCCAGCTACGGAAGCAGCACCAAGAGCACGGGCGTCGTAAAACTGGTAAAGGATCTCGATCGCGACGTATACGGGCGGGACGTGCTGGTGGTGGAAGACATTGTGGACAGCGGGATGACGCTTTCTTATATTAAAAAGGAATTGCTTCACCGCGGCGCTTCCAGCGTTCGCATCGCCACGCTTCTGGATAAACCCGCAAGAAGGCGCGTGGAGCTTGACGTTGAGTATTCCTGTTTCAATATTCCGGATGCCTTTGTCGTTGGATACGGCTTGGATTATGATGAAAAATACAGGAATCTTCCCGATGTGGGAATTCTTCATCCGCGAATTTACACAAAATAAAACGGCAATGTTTGCAATAACATACCGTTCTATGATATAATATTTTATCTTGTTGAAGGAGGATACGCTCTTGAGAAAACCTTCCCGCGGATTGATCGCCTATCTTGCCTTGATCGCCGCGTTTATCATTATGGCTATGCTTATTTCGGGCGGCGGCAGCGTCAACGGCGCTGAAATTACCTATGCCGACATGCTGCGGCTTGTTGAAAGCGGTCGCGTGGAATATGTTGCCGTTCGCAGCCGCGTGCTGTACGGCCTGTTTTATGATTCCTCCAGATCATATAGCGAGTTTCCGGGGAAATATGATTTTTCCTGCGTGATCGGCGAAGATTTTATCGATACGCTGTATACGCTTTCAGCTAACGAGACGGGGATCGATCGAGAAACGCTCAGCGAAGGCAATTTGACCTTTCATGGGAAAACGCTCAATATTTCCTATCTTGCGCCGGTTTCTACGCCATGGTTTGTGGAATGGCTTCCCTTCATCCTGATCACCGTGCTCGTTATGGCGTTCTGGTGGTTTACCATGCGGCAGCAAATGATGGGCGGCAACGGCAAGGTGATGAATTTTGGAAAAAGCCATGCCAGCATGAGCGATCCTGCAAAGAATAAGATCCGCTTTTCCGACGTGGCCGGCGCCGATGAGGAGAAAGAAGAACTTCGGGAAATCGTGGATTTCCTAAAAAACCCGAAGAACTATCTTGCGCTTGGCGCGCGCATCCCCAAAGGCGTGCTTCTGGTGGGCCCTCCCGGTACAGGCAAAACGCTGTTGGCCAAAGCCGTTGCAGGGGAGGCGAATGTTCCTTTCTTTACAATCAGCGGTTCAGACTTTGTTGAAATGTTCGTAGGCGTGGGCGCGAGCCGCGTTCGCGATCTGTTTGAACAGGCAAAACGCAATTCTCCGAGCATTGTTTTCATTGATGAAATCGATGCCGTAGGCCGTCACCGCGGCGCAGGCCTTGGCGGCGGGCACGACGAGCGAGAACAAACGCTGAATCAGCTGCTGGTGGAAATGGATGGATTCACCGCCAACGAAGGCGTGATCGTTATGGCCGCCACCAACCGTCGGGATATCCTGGATCCAGCGCTGCTTCGTCCTGGACGGTTCGACAGACAGATCACCGTCAATTATCCCGATGTGGATGGCCGCGTGGCTGTGCTCAAGGTGCATTCCAGGGGAAAGCCCTTGGCGGATGACGTCAATCTTGATAATATTGCTAAGCGCACGCCCTTTGCCACTGGCGCAGATCTTGAGAACATCATGAATGAGGCGGCCATCCTGGCTGCGCGCTCCAGATCAGAAAAGATCACGCAGGCGTTGCTGATCGAAGCAGTGGAACGCGTTCAAATAGGTCCTGAAAAGAAGAGCCACAAGGTACTGGAGGAAGACCGCAAGCTGGTGGCTTATCATGAAGCGGGTCATGCCATTGTGGGCCATTACTTGCCTCTTTGCGACGAAGTGCATACCATTACTATTGTTCCCCGCGGCGGAGCGGGAGGCTTTACGCTTTCCCTGCCAAGCAAGGAATTGGATAATATGAGCCGCGCACAGCTTTTGCAGCGCACTGCCATGAGCTTAGGCGGTCATGCCGCGGAGAAACTGATTTTCCACGATATTTATACCGGCGCGCAAAGTGATCTGCAGCAGGCAACCAATATCTGCCGCGCTATGGTAACGCGATACGGTATGAGCGAGACCATTGGAACGATCTATCTGGACAGCGATCAGGAAGTATTCGTCGGCGCCAGCTTTGGCCATTCACGGGAATACAGCGAAGAAATCGCCGCCGCTGTGGATCGCGAGGTGAGCGAGCTGCTGCGATCCTGTTATGAAATGGCCATGAACGCGCTTCGGGAGCATCAGGATAAGCTGGAAGGTTTAGCCGAGCTGCTGATTGAACGCGAAACGCTTTCCAGGGAAGATTTCATGGCGTTCATTGAAGATCGTCCGCTTCCCGAAAAGAAAAAGGCAAGCGTTGAGCCGCACGACACCGAAAAAGAGGAGAAAACGGAAGAATCCGGAATTCCTGCGGAAGAATAAAGGCTTTCCTGCTGCCGCGGCTGGATCGACAGTTTTAAGCAGTTTGATACTTTAAATATTATTAATATATTGCGAAAAAAATAGACATATGTTATAATAATCATGTCTGCAATTCTTTTTCATTGGGGAGGTTTAAATGAAAAACGCAAGACAAACAGCAATACTCAGCATCATAGAGAAAGAAAACATTGAAACGCAGGAAGAGCTTGCCTCCAAACTGCGCGAAATGGGGATCGTTGTGACACAGGCAACGGTCAGCCGCGACATCAAGGAGCTGCGCTTGCTCAAGGTTCTTTCGCCCAGCGGAAGCTATAAATACGCTACTGCCGACAAGGCGGAACATGGCGTATCAGAGCGTCTTGTGCGCATGTTTATAGATTCTGTGCTGTCCATCAGCTGCGCGGAAAATCTTGTTGTGATTCGCACGCTGGCCGGCAGCGCGAACGCCGCCGGAGAGGCCATCGACAGCATGCGCTGGCCTGAGATCCTCGGTACGATTTCCGGCGACAATACGATCTTTGTCGCTGTACGCAGTGCAGGAGAGGCACCTGTTGTTGTAGAGAAGTTCCAGGAGATTCTCAAACGCTGATAAAGCGGAGGAAATTACAGTGCTTCAGCAGCTGCTGATCAAAAACATCGCGCTCATCGATCAAATAGAAATATCCTTTGGCAAAGGTCTTCATGTGCTGACAGGCGAAACAGGCGCAGGTAAATCCATTGTGGTGGATGCCGTGAACCTGATCCTGGGCGGACGCGCAGACCGTGAGCTGATTCGCAGCGGATGCGAAAAGGCCTTTGCCGAAGGTATTTTTGACTTAACTGATTGCGCGCGTGCCAAAACATGGCTGGACAGCCATGAAATAGAGCATGAAGAAGATCAGCTGTCTGTATCGCGTGAGATCAATTTGAACGGAAGAAGCGTTTGCCGCATTCAAGGCATAGCCGTTCCTCTTGCGCTGCTTAAAGAGCTGTCAAGCCTTTTGATGGATATGCATGGGCAGCATGAGCATCAATCGCTCTTGGATGATAAAAATCACCTGCAATGCCTCGATTCATTGGGAGATGAGGCACATTCTGCTCTTCAGGATGAAACCGCAGCTTTATTTTCCGTATATCGTGACGCGCATGCCGCTTATAGTAGGCTCAAGCGGGAAAGCGTCCATAGGGAAGAAAAACTAAAGCTGCTTCGCGCGCAGGAGGAAGAGCTTTCCTCCGCGCAGCTGACCGAAGGT
>JAFUDW010000081.1 GCA_017464225.1 Clostridia bacterium
CCGTCACCCTGGACTGGCTGAACACCTCTTCCCAGAGCGACACCGAGATCACCGTGCAGACCGTGGACGGCCTGGTGCAGTACAACAACCTGGGCCAGATGGAGCCCAAGCTGGCCGAAAGCTGGGATGTCAGCGAGGACGGCCTGACCTATACCTTCCATATCCGCCAGGACGCCAAGTGGTACACCTCCGAGGGCGCTGAGTACGCTCCCGTGACCGCCAATGACTTCGTGGCCGGTTTCCATCACATGCTGGACGCCCAGGCCGGTCTGGAATGGCTGATCGACGGCATCATCGCCGGCGGTACCGATTACTACGCCAACGGCGGCGCCTGGGAAGACGTAGGCTACAAGGCTGTGGATGACTACACCCTGGAAGTCACCCTGGAGAAGCCCACCTCCTACTTCCTGACCATGCTGACCTACAGCTGCTTCCTGCCCATCTGCGAAGACTGGTTCCTGAGCCATGGCGGCGTGTACGGCGTGGAAGAGTATGCCGCTGCTTCCGCCGACACCAACACCTACACCTACGGCATGAACACCGACGTGTCCTCCCAGGTGTACTGCGGCCCCTACCTGCTGCAGAAGCTGGTTGCCGATTCCGAAATCGTCTGCGTCAAGAATCCTGAGTACTATGATGCTGACAAGATCAACATGAACAGCATCACCTGGATCTATGATAACGGCGAGAACCCCACCCAGACCTACAACGACGTGGTCGCGGGCATCTATGCCGGCACCGGCCTGACCGAAGCCTCCGGCACCCTGGCCCTGGCCAAGGCTGACGGCAACTATGATAAGTACGCCTATGTGTCCGACACCACCTCCACCTCCTACTTCGGCGGCCTGAACATGAATCGCGGCACCTTCGCTCTGGCCAGCGGCGCCTGCGCTTCTCCCAAGACCGAGCAGCAGAAGATCGACACCCAGACCGCTATGCTGAACAAGAACTTCCGCAAGGCCGTGCTGCATGCCTTCGATAAGGGCACTGTCAACGCCACCTCCCGCGGCGAAGATCTGAAGTACGCCAACCTGCGCAACATGTACACCCATCCCGAGTTCGTGCAGCTGGAGAACGCCGCCGTCGACCAGAACGGTCATGAGTTCGGCGCCGGCACCATGTTCGGTGAAATGGTTCAGTACTATCTGGACGAAATGGGCGCCAAGGTTACCGTGGCCGACGCCTGCGACGGTTGGTACAACGCCGAGGCTGCCCAGGAATACCTGGCCGCTGCCAAGGAAGAGCTGGGCGATGCCATCGTTGAATGGCCCATCCAGATCGACGTGGTTTACTACGGCGCTTCCGCTGCTCAGACCGCTCAGGCCCAGGCCTACAAGCAGGTTACCGAGAGCACCCTGGGCGCTGAGAACGTTCAGGTCAACCTGATCGAAGCCACCACGCCCGAAGATTACTACGCCTGCGGTTACCGCGCTTCCAACGGCGAAGCCGGCAACTTCGATATGTTCTACGGCTCCGGTTGGGGCCCGGACTACGGCGATCCCAACACCTATCTGAACACCTTCCTGGGCGGCGGCGCCGGCTATATGACCAAGGTCATCGGCCTGTTCTAATTGAACAATCGCCCCCTTGCTATGCGTGAGGGATCCTGGGGAAGCGGTCTTCGGACCGCTTCCCCAAACGTTGCT
Organism: Clostridia bacterium; assembly: GCA_017464225.1. The sequence goes on from JAFUDW010000081.1 coordinate 1,647, forward strand.
TTAATCCGTTAAAGCGCGAAATTATGTAATTAAGTTGGTGTATTCATGAAAAGATACATGGGAAAACGCATCCTGTTCTCCATCTTTTCACTGCTTGTGGTAGTGGGAACGGTCATGCTGCTGGTTTTTTCGCTGATCAACCGCAACGTGATTTTCCAGATGGACGATACATGGAATAAAAAGAGCAGCAATGACCGTACGGTATACGAATATACCATGTATTCCAAATACGGCTATTTGTACTATACGGATTATTCGCTGTTCCTCAAGAACAAGTATGAGCCGCTGTATGGCAGTGAATATACCAAAAATGCCGATTATAAGGCCGATAAGGACGCGATCCAGAACGAAAATACGTATCTGGAGAACGCCTCTGTTCAGGAATTCATTGAACAGTATCAATCCAAGGGCTTCGATATCGAATATCTGACCCCCGCCCGCTCCAAATCCGGCAAAGTCAAGAGCGGCGGCAACGGCTATCTGCTGGCCGTGCAGGAAAAGAGCGTATTCCTGCGCCTGTGGGATTATATCACCCACCTCTTTACTGTGGAAACAACGCGCGACGTCACCGATCCCGCCCTGACCGAGCGTTTTATTCGCGTGGAAAAGGATCCCTACAGCGGCTTTTTCGCCGTGGTGGGCTCCGGTACCACCCATAAATATCTGCTGTATGTCAACGGCCGTTTCCCGTTCATCCATCAGAACTTTATCCATTTGAATCTGGGTACCAGCTATACCAAGTATCGCGGCCAGGAGATCACCCAGGTGATCAACCGGCCCACCGGCGACCAGAAAAAGGTCAAAACCCAGTATCCCGCCCAGATCGGCACCGATCAGTACGTGGATACCGCCATCGATTTCCATACCCTGACCTACAACTATAACCCCCGTACCAATACGGAGATGAAGCAGTTCCCCGATCAATATACCAGCTATACCTATCAGTACAGCGGCCCGAGCATGTTGGAGAACAGCTTTGTGGCCGGCCTGATCGCCACGATCATCGCTTATCTGCTGGGCCTGCCCCTGGGCATCCTGATGGCCCGCCATAAGGACGGACTGCTGGATAAGATCGGCAACGGCTACATCATCTTCATCATGGCCGTGCCCTCCCTGGCCTACATCTTCCTGTTCGCCACCATCGGCACCACGCTGTTTGGCTTGCCTTATAAGTTTGCCAATGCACAGGTCAAGGCGCTGGGCTACTTCCTGCCCATCATATCGCTGTCCCTGCCCCAGATAGGCAGCCTGATGAAATGGATGCGCCGCTATATGATCGACCAGATGAACAGCGATTACGTCAAGTTTGCCCGGGCCGAGGGCCTGTCTGAGTCCGAGATCTTCCGCAAGCATATCAGCCCCAACGCCATGATCTACCTGGTGCACGGCATCCCGGGCAGCATCCTGGGCTGTCTGACCGGCGCCATCATTACCGAGCGCGTGTACGCCCTGCCCGGCGTGGGCAACCTGCTGACCACTGCCATCAACGGTCATGATAACGGCATCATCGTGGCCTGCACGGTGTTCTATACCACCCTGTCCATTATTTCCATCATTCTGGGCGACCTGCTGCTGGCCAAGTATGATCCGCGCATTTCGCTTACATCCAGCAAAGGAGGTGGCCGATAATGAGCGATATCACCAGCAAGGATTTCCAGTTTATCGATATCAACGCTATCCAGGCCGAAAAAATCACCGCGCCCCGTTACAGCTACTGGGCCAGCGTGTTCCGCGTATTTTTCCGCAAAAAGATCAACATCGTGCTGATCATCCTCTTTGTGCTGCTGATCGCCAGCAGCTTCATCATCCCGGCTTTTGCGCCCTATAATCCCTACGAAAACGTAACCAATGCCAAGACCTTCAACCTGAGCCCCAAGGCCGCCATGGATTACTTCGGCGGGTTCAGCTTCAAATGGATCCTGGGCTCCGGCGGCATGGGCAACAGCATCTTTTACGGCATCATGTCCTCAGCCCGCACCAGCCTGATCCTGGCCGTGATCTGCGCCGCCATCAACATGACCATCGGCATTATCCTGGGCGCGGTGTGGGGCTACAGCAAGCGTTTTGACCAGGTCATGCTGGTGATCTACAACATCATCGCCAACGTGCCCTACATCCTGCTGATCACCGTGCTGGTGTATATCATCGGCTCCGGCTTCTGGAGCTTCGTGTTTGCCCTGACGGTCACCGGCTGGCTGGGCATCGCCTACTTCTTCCGTACCCAGGTGCTGATCATCCGCGACCGGGAATACAGCCTGGCTTCCCGCTGCCTGGGCACGCCCATTCCCCGCATGATCAGCAAAAACATCCTGCCATTCCTCACTTCCGTCACCGTGACCCTGCTGGCCACCGAGCTGCCCAGCTACATCAGCATGGAAGTGTTCCTCTCCTATATTGGCGCAGGCCTGAGCGCTGACGTGCCCTCCCTGGGCCGCATGATCCAGGAGGCCCAGAGCGCCTTCCTGACCTATCCCTGGGAGTTTTGGCCGCCGGTGGCCATTGCCGCCGCCATCACCATCATCCTGTACGTTCTGGGACAGAACCTGGCCGACGCCAGCGACCCCAGGACGCATATGTAAGGAGGAGCCGACATGTCTGAGAACGAGAGCAAAAAGGTCCTCCTGTCGCTGCGGAACGTCAGCGTGAAATTCAACGTGCGCGGCCGCATCCTGACGGCTATCCGCAACGTTTCCCTGGATATTTACGAAAATGAGTCCATCGCCATTGTGGGCGAATCGGGCTCGGGCAAATCGGTGCTGACCAAGACCTTCGCGGGCATGCTGGACAGCAACGGCTTTATCCCCGAGGGCAGCATCATCTATTCTGATGACGAACTGTCCACCACCCGCGTGCAGCTCACCGCCGCCAACCGCCGCACGCTGAAGCGCGCCAGCAATATGCTGAATCAGCTTTCGGTGCTGGAGCGCGGCGCGGCCGAATATAAGCAGATCTTGGCCAAAGAAGCCGAAATGAAGCACAAAAAATCCCTTTCCGTGGAGGAAGAGGAAAAGTTTGACGCCGACCTCAAAGCCATCCGGGACGGCATTGTGGATACCAACAACTACATGCAGACCCTGGATAAGCACAATAAAGAGGATCAGCAGGAAATTGCCAAATGCCAGCAAAAGCTGGCCGCCCTGGCCGATCAGGAAAAAACGCTGATTGCCCGGAAGGACGAAACCGTGAAGGCCCGCGCCGCCGCCTACCAGGCGGACGCCTCCCATACCCGGGACGACCAGACGCTGGCCGAGCTCAAGGCCCAGCGCGAAAAGAAGATTGCCCAGCCCGACAACATGGGCAATCCCCACGGACTGAGCGACGCCGTGATCGAGCGGAACAAAATCCTGGCATATGAAATCCTGCTGTCCATCGGCCGCTATCCCATGACCTCCCAGCTCAAATTCATGCGTATCCTGAAAAAGGCCTTCCGGGATGCCATGCTGGTGGGCGAGGATCTGCGCGATTTGGGCGTGCTCAACCGCATTTTTCAGACCTGCGTGTTCTATGTGCAGTTCCGCCAGCTGGACACCCAAAAGAATGAAGTGGTGGGCTACGCCATCATTGACTGCGCCCATGTGAAATATACCAACGACTGGCAGCAGATCCGCGGCTGCCGCATCGCCACGGTGTTCCAGGATCCCATGACCAGTCTGAACCCGGTCATCACCATCGGCAAGCAGATCATGACCGTGATCCTCAAGCATCAAAAGTGCAGCCAGGCCGAAGCCCGCAAGCGCACCATCGAAATCATGGGCAAGGTGGGCATTCCTGATCCCGAAACCCGTTTTGATGATTATCCCTTCCAGTATTCGGGCGGCATGCGCCAGCGCATCGTGATAGCCATCGCCCTTTCCTGCCAGCCCAAAATCCTGATCTGCGACGAGCCTACCACGGCATTGGACGTGACCATCCAGGCCCAGATTATCCGCCTGATTAAGGATCTGCAGAAGGAGCTGGGCTTTACCACCGTGTATATCACCCATGACCTGGGCGTGGTGGCCAATGTGGCCGAGCGCGTGGCCGTGCTGTATGCCGGTCAGATCATCGAACTGGGCACGGTGGAGGATATCTTCTACGATCCCAGGCATCCCTACACCTGGGCGCTGCTTTCTTCCCTGCCCCAGCTGACCGAAAAGGGAACCGACCTGTTTTCCATCCCTGGCACGCCGCCTTCCCTGTATAACAAGATCATCGGCGATGCCTTTGCCCCCCGCAACCAGTACGCCATGGCCATCGACCTCAAGGAGGAGCCGCCCATGTTCCAGGTGAGCGATACCCATTACGCCAAGACCTGGCTGCTGGATCCCCGGTCGCCTAAGACCGAGGCGCCCAAGAATATCCAGAACCTGCACGAAAAAATGGTCAAGATCTATGGCGATTTTGAGGATTGAGGAGAGTAAGCATGGAAAATAACAGCAATCGTGAAGTTCTGCTTTCTGTCCAGAATCTGGATGTGGTTTTCAAGCAGGGAAAAAACAGCTTTAAGGCTGTCAGCGACGTAAGCTTTGATATCTATAAGGGCGAAACGCTGTCCCTGGTGGGCGAAAGCGGATCGGGCAAAACCACCATTGGCCGCGCCATTGTGCGCATCAATCCGTGCAGCAACGGCGCCATCTATTTTAAGGGTGAAAAAATCAGCGGCAAACTGCCCCGCAAGAAGGACCGCGAGGTGATCCGTAAAATCCAGATGGTGTTCCAGGATCCCGCGGCCTCCCTGAACGAGCGCGCCACCATTGAATATATCATTTCCGAAGGTCTGTATAATTTTCGCCTGTTTAAGGACGAAAAAGACCGCATGCGCAAGGTGGAGCAGGCCATTAACGAGGTGGGCCTGCTGCCGGAGCACCTGACCCGTTATCCCCATGAATTTTCCGGCGGTCAGCGCCAGCGCGTGGGCCTGGCCCGTTCCATTGTGATGGAGCCTGAACTCATCGTGGCCGACGAACCCATTTCAGCCTTGGACGTATCCATCCGCGCCCAGGTGCTGAACCTGCTCAAAAAGTTCCAGCGCGAGCGCGGCCTGACCTACCTGTTCATTGCCCATGATCTGTCCATCGTGCGCTTTATCAGTGATCGCATTGTGGTCATTTACAAGGGCCGGATCATGGAGGTGGCCGAGACCGAGGAACTGTTCAAGTATCCGCTCCATCCCTATACGCATTCGCTGATGAGCGCTATCCCCATTCCTGATCCCATCCTGGAAAAGAAAAAGAAGCTGTTTGTATATACGCCCCGGGAATATGATGAAAGCGGCGAACAGCCCAAGCTGGCCGATATCGGCAACGGTCATATGGTGTATGGCAACTCCCAGGAGATTGCGCAATACAAGGCCATCCGCTTCGGAAAGGAATAATGCCAATAAAAAGACTGCCCCTGCGCGGCAGCCTTTTTTGAAAGAGAGGAAAACATCCTTGTTTAAGGACAAAAAGAACGTCCTCCGCCTGATGGGTTTTATCGCTGCTGTCGCTGTGGCAATTTATGCCTTTACCAGCGGCATACTAAGCGTCGGGCATAAGGAGCCTGGCTACTATGACGTTGGCCTGACTGCCGAGGGCAGCGCCATGCTGTACGGCAGCGGCGTGCATCTGCTGGCATATGCGGAGGGCGGCAGCAGCCAAGTACGCATGACGCTGAACGAGACGCAAAAAGCCTTTACCGCCGCGCTGCTGCATGCCTGGCAGCTGCTGGATGCCCGCCAGACTTATGCGGGAATCAATAACCTTGCCGTACTCAACCAGGCGGATGGAGCGCCGGTACGGATTGGTGAAACGCTGTACGGCATCCTGAATGATGCCTTGGAGCGCACTCAGCGCGGAGAAGGCTACACCCTGTTTTCGGGTATGCTGCATCAGGAATGGACAACGCTGCGGTATCTGGATGAACCGGATCAATATGATCCGCTGCTTAATTCGCAGGAAGCGGCGCTGATGGCCGATATGGCCCGGCTGACGGCTGATCCGGGGTCTTTCAGACTGACGCTTACGGCGCCGGATACGGCAAGCTTTTCGGTTTCAGCGGAATGCCGTGATTTTATGGAGCAGCAGGCCATCGATGCACCGCTGCTGGATCTGAACCTGCTGCGGGATGCCTATCTGCTGGAACTCACGGCGGACGGACTGCGGGAACAGGGGTACGCAGCGGGCTATTTGTACAGCGAAAGCGGCTATTCCCTATGGCTGGAAAGCGCAGGCGATATGCGCTATGACCTGTACGGCCTGGCCGAAAGTGGTGTCAAAGCCATCGGCACATTGACCGTGCCCGCGCCGGCTGCCTACTGCCAATTTACCGCCTTTCCGTTGGATGGGGAGCGCTATGGCTATTATACGGTGGAAGCAAACGGCCGTCAGTATCGGCGCCATGCGTATATCAATCCGGCTGACGGGGACTATGCCGGCGTGCTGATGACAGCGGGCTTGGGTTCAGGCAGTGCTTCGCTGGCCGATCTGGGCTATGCCATGGCGGTAATCAATACGCTGCCTGGACAGGAAGCGGTGGAAGCGTACCTTGGCGGCTTGCCGGAGGATATCGCTGCCTTCTATACGCTGCAGGACAATGAAACCACGGTTTATACAAACGCCGCCGCACAATTAAAATTATATAAGGACAGCGGGTATTCAATCCATTAAAGCCAGGGCATTCCCCCTTGTGCCGCCCGCTATAACAATTTCCAAGAAAAACCATTGACAATTCTTTGCTTTTCTGTTATACTATTTTAGCAATTCGGTAAAAGGCTGTCTGAAGCCTATGCGGAGAGATGGCCGAGCGGTTTAAGGCGCCAGTCTTGAAAACTGGTGATGTCGAAAGACACCGGGGGTTCGAATCCCTCTCTCTCCGCCATTTTTACCGAACATATCGGCAATGGAGAAGTACCCAAGTGGCCGAAGGGGCTCCCCTGCTAAGGGAGTAGTGCTGGATAACGGCAGCGAGAGTTCAAATCTCTCCTTCTCCGCCAAATAACCCTTGATTTTTCAAGGGTTTTTTCGTTTCTATGCCACAGTTATGCCACAGTTTTTATAACGAAGCAATGAAAGACTCCATTTTTGAAACGCAGTCTTTCTGCATGGTCATAGAAACATGCACATATTTATCCATTGTGAAAGCCACCGTCGCATGCCCTAAATTGTTGGAAACCGTCTTCACATCCACGCCGTTTTGCAGGGCCAGGGTCGCGTATGTGTGGCGGAGATCATGGAAGCGTACTTCGGGAAGCCCCATCTCAGTAACAATGGCTTTGAAATGGTTGTAAATCGTTACGCTGGTCAAATGCTTTCCCAGCGGATTGGTGAACACCAAATTCAAATCATTGTTGTAAGCGGAACCGTATTGCAGTTTCCATTCAGCCTGTCGAAGCTTCTGCTTTTTCAGGACGCGGATTACGCTGGGCGTTGCAATGAAGTCTCTGGATTGTTTGTTTTTCAGCGTAGTGAAAGCCCATGTGGCCTTTCTCCCTTTGACCGGTTTCAACTGCCGATACAGGTGGATGTTGCCCGTGTCCAGATCCACGCAATCCCATGTCAAGCCGATCAATTCGCTTTCGCGCATTCCAGTAAATAGTGCCATGTAAAGCAGAAATTCATCTGGATGTCCGGTAATCTGCTTCAGAAACCGGGCCACCTCTGCGTCCTTTAAAGGACGCATTTCTTTCATGGGTGTATCGTAGGATGGGATTTCGGCTTCGCCACAAGGATTCTGGCGGATCAATCCTTGGCTCTGCGCCTTTTTCAAGGCTTTATTCAAGACAAGGTAAATGTTTTTCACCGTCTTTTGTGCCAAATTCTTTTTGTCTTTACACTGATTCAGGAAACGCTGAACATGCAGGAGCTTCAAATCCTGAAGGTTGATATGACCGATGCCAGGCTTAATGTGAATCCTGATATCCTGTTCATACCTTGCTCTGGACGACGCTTTCACGCCAGATGTAAAGCATTCATACCATTCATCCATCCATTCGCCCACCGTCATATCGTTGTCGGCGATATAGGTCCCATTGGCAATTTCCGATTGAATCTTTTGAAGCTTATCTTTGACTTCTTTTTGCGATGCGCCGTAAAGGTAAATCCTTTCTCCACCTTCTATGGCAACGCTTGCTTCCCAGGAATGCTCCGATCTTTTTCGGATATTCCCTTCCCCATTAAATCTTCTTTTCATCAGCTTACCTCCGTCTGATCGTCCAGCCATCGGCTCAGCGCCTGCTTGGAGATGATCAGCCTGTGTCCGATCCGGAACGCAGGGTAGAAGTCCTTTCTCCTTGCCAGGTTGTAGGCCGTGGCCCTTGACACATTCAGCTGCTGTGCCAGTTCGTCAACGGTTATGGTAAGCTTGGTTTCTGCTGGAATAATTCCGTTGTCAAGGTCCCCGATGGGAGTGATCCCATCAACTTTATTATAAAGTTTGCACATGGCTTGTCAACTCCTTCTTTTATTTTTATTCATTTTTACCCATGCAAAAAAGGAAGCCGCACAAAATGGCTGCTTCCCTTCCTGCAATACAGGCTCAGGCAAGTTAATCTTGTGATTTTGCCGTACGTGCGTACAGCGTACGCCGGTACGCACGTACACGATTTTACATGGAAAAACTCTCCTGGTGTGTTTTCTCCTCAAAGGGATTATCCTTTGGCCAGACCTGGGTGAAGCCTTTCAGCTCATCCCCTGACGGATGGATCAGTGCCTCGATACCGCGAAAACCTCGCACCCGGCGATGGGCGTAGTTCAGATGATTGTTGCTGTATTCAATGTTGTACTTGGCCTGATTATCAATCAGATAGTCGCTCACGCTGCGCTGCTTCAGCGGCGTAAGGCCATTTTCTTTGCACCAGACGCAGTAGATCTTATACAATTCTTCTGAACTGACGGACACTTCCGGATCGAAGCGGATGTAGTCCTTTGATTCCAGGAAAGCGATCAGATTGTTGGCGTCCTGCTTCACAGCCTTCCGATTCCCTTTGGCGCGGTCGCTTTCTGTGAAGCAGAAATTGTTCGCTGCCAGCCGCTGCAATCCGGCGAAAGCCCATAGGAAAA
>JAFUDW010000082.1 GCA_017464225.1 Clostridia bacterium
CCATCGGCCGGGATATCCTTGCCGCGGTGGCGCGGGCCACCGACGGCCGCAACGCAAGCACCTGCCTGACTCCGCTGGTATTTGACGCGCTGGGCATATCGGATATTCCCAGCATGATCACCTGGCTATACTCTGCGGAGACTTGCAAAAAGGATGTGGCAGCGCTATCGCCGCTGCTGCTTGAAGCGCTCCGCAGAGATGACCCGACAGCCCTTCGCATCGCGCGAAAAGCGGCGGACGACCTGTCCGAGCTCGTGCTGGCCGCATGGAGGAAAAACAGCATGCAGGGCGGGGAGCTTGCCCTGTGCGGCAGTATTTTGACCCACTATCCGATCATTCGGGAGCGGCTGTCCGAAACGTTGCGCAAGGAGCTTCCGGAGCTCAGCGTCATCCCGCCCCGCCGCAGCGCCGCCCAGGGAGCGGCGGAGCTGGCGAAAGCATTCTTTCACTCCGATAATCCCAGATAGATCAGATCTCGGATGGCGGGGTGAAACTCATAATAAGCGCGGTTCATATTGACCACATGCTGGATGTAAAACGCCGGGATGCCGTTCTCCGGATCCATCATCACCCCAGCCGAATTCGCCCACGGGGCTCCTGGAGGTTTCCAGCTTCATCAGCGTGCGCTCGCCCAAACCGTAACCATAGCTGCGTTTATGCTTTACGCGCTTCAAATTCTCCATGGATGGGCCATGCTGGCGATTGACGCGTATATCGTCGATGGAAACGCGGGTCAATATCCTGGCGCCATTGGCCAGCGCGTCTGACAGCAGTATATAGCTGCCTCCGCTGTCATAATTAACCATGAAAGCCAGATCATCCAGGCGATTGGGTATCGCAATCCAGCCCGCCCTGCATGACCGTCAAATGCTCCAGCGTTAGGCTTGTTCTTGCCGGACGCAGGATATCCCCTTCCTAAATCGTCAGGTTGGCTTAGGCGGGCAAGTAATCGGCGTTCCGATCATTCAGACGCATGACGCCCGCTTCGATCAACTGCATGGTCAGTCATCGGCGCGAAAGACGCCCTGAAGATCCTGTAAATACGTGCAGCCGATCTGATCATTATCAAGCTGATGAAATGCGGCAGCGTCTATAACGCCCTCAAGATCGCCGCATTGTGCGAGCTTTACGGCGTGGAATGCATGATCGGCTGCATGCTGGAAGGCCGCTTGGCGGTCAACGCCGCAGCGCATCTGGCCTGCGCCCGCGCCATCATCACCCGCGTTGATCTGGACGGCCCCATGCTGTGCGCATCGGATCCGGTGCATAGCGGATCGGTTTTCCAGGAAAAGGATATTTTCCTTCCCGAGGAACCCGGCCTGGGCATCACTTCTGTGGACGGCGTTACGCAGCTTGGGATCATCCGATAATTCTGCCCACGATAAAAACCGCTGGAATCGGTTCTTGGCCGTTCCAGCGGTTTTTGCATTGTCTTATGCGCTTGACCAAACGTCTCCGCTCAGTCATCAAACTCCATCAAATCCTCATCGCCATCCCATTCCTCATCGCCCCAATCATCCTCCGGGAACTCCTCATCTCCATTTTCAGGCGCGCCGAAATAGGATTCAACAATGGCCTGCCCCCAGGTGGTATGGACCGACGCGAAATAATTCTGCAGGTAATCCACGTAGAAGTCAAAATAAATATTTGTATACACAGGAATGGTCGGAAGCACTTCGTTATAGCGCTCCTGGAAGGCGATCCATTTCACTATATACGAATACAGGTCGCCCGGCTGGGTTTTGCGCATATCCACCGCCAGCCGGTAAAGCTCCTCATCATCCGAGAAGGTATTGTTCCATAGCGCGTGATCGGCGGCGTTATCGGCGGAATAGGTGATGCTGGGATCGACCACCACATGGAAATTGGTGCCCAGGTAGATCATATCGGCTGTGCGTTCGGTGCGCCGATAATAGCAGTCCAGCAGCTCCTCCATGGGGACAGGCGCCAGCGTGAGCAGGATGCCCGCTTCATTCAGGTAATCAATAAAGTTCTCCTGAATGGTATCCACAATGTGATTGCCCTCGGGATACATCATCGTCAGATCAAGCGCCACCAGCTCGCCGTCGATCATCTTGCAGCGAACGTCGTCTATGCCGGGTCGGTAATCGTCTCCCTCGCGGTTCAGCGTCCATCCCGCCCGGTTCAGCAGGCTGACCGCTCTGTCCACATCCACTGTGTATTGGGTGAGGTTATCCAGATTCAGCTCCCGCCAAGCGGCGATCATTTCATCATATTCGGCATCGCTGGAAGCGTAGATATTTTTAAAGCCCGTCTGGTTTTCGGGGATGGACTTCCCTTCCTCCAGCAGCTGCACCGGCGGGTCGATCTGCTGGCTCACCAGCATATACTCCCATTTTTCCATGCCGTAATAGCCATCCACGCGCAGCCCGAAGCCCTGGCAGTATTCCTGCAGCAAAGCATCGCGATCCATACACCATGCGATGGCCTGGCGCACTTCTTTTTCATGTACCGTAGGCCAATCATAGCTGAACGTCAGGAAGGTAAGCCCCAGACGAGGATAAAGCTCAAAGCGCGTACCCAGTTCCTCCGCGCTTTCCCTCAGCTCCATGATCGCCGGGCCATAGGTCAGCTTGTTTACCAGATGCAGCTCCTCATCTGCAAACATCTGCTGTATCTCCTCGCTGACCACGCAGGTATACGCGATCCTGGGAATCAGCGGCGTGACCGCATAATAGAGGATATTGCCCTCCTCATCCGTCACGGGAATGTAATTGTCCGGAACGACGGCCGCCGCTTCGTCTTCCGCTTCCTCGGCATCCTCATCATTTTCCCCGGCGTCTTCCGCATCCTCTTCGCCCAGGATATCGCTCATATTCATCACCCAAGTCCCCTTATAATAGGGATTGGCTTCCAGATGGGCGGTCTGGCCATCAAAGCTGGTCAGCATATAAGGGCCGCTCACAACGCTGGGATGGCTGTTATAGCCGGTTTCGGGATCCAGGATGGTTTCGCGCAGCAGGTCGGCGGTAAAGATCGGCTCGGTGATCGTGGGATCCTCGTTGCCGATATATACGCCGTAGCCATCGTCATATACCCGGCAGCCGGGAGCGATCACATGAATGGGATAGGGCACGCACAGGAACAGGCCCACTTCAAAAAAGAAGGGCAAAAAATCGGCGTCCAGCGTGATAGCCAGCTGGTGATCGCTGAGCACCTCCACGCCTGTCAGGCTGCCAAATGCCTTGGTAATATACTGCCGATAGCCCAAGATATGCTCGGCGCGGTAGATTTTAGCGCCGATCTCCTCCATTTCGGGCGCCATCATCAGCAGCAGGGAGAAGGCATAATTCCAGGCCGTGATGGGTGTGCCGTCCGAGAACAGCAGGTCTCGCGCCAGCGCCAGAAAATAGGTGCGGTTGCCGTTTTCATCCTCCCACCTGGATATCGGTCACCACCGAGGGATCAAACACGTATACGCCCTGGGCCTGATCCCAGTCCACCAGATTATAGCCATGGATCAGCGAGCGGATATCGATATCCGCCGTGCTGTTGCCAAACATCTCCGTAAAGAAATCGCCGTTCATCACCGTGGGATTGCCCACGATCAGTTCATCAGGATAGGATATCTCCTGTTCTTCCAACGCTTCTTCCCCTTCAAGCAGCGCTTCCTCCGGGGTTTCTTCTGCCGGTACCGATACGGGCGCGGAGCAAATCAGCAGCGCCAGCGCCAGAAATAAGGCCATATATCGTTTGATTTGCCGCATGCTTTCCTCCAGTCTCCTTTCCGCGCCATAGGTTGCCCTCCCTGTGACAGGGAGGGCGTTCCGGCGTTAATCGAAGGTATCGCCCACGTGGTTGATTTCCACCATGATGCCCAAAGGTGTATCATAATCGTCA
>JAFUDW010000083.1 GCA_017464225.1 Clostridia bacterium
AGCCGTTTTGTTTATGCGGCTATGACGCTATCGCATCATTGACGTCGGCAAGCCGCCGTCATTTCCGGTGCGGTTAGCGTGTTTGGAATTTCAACATCATGCCCCAGTCTGTGGTAGGCACGCGCAGCGGGCCGAGGATTGCGCAGCAATCCCGAAAAAGGCAAGGGACGGCAGATGGAGCTTGCTCCAATCTGACGGCACTGGCCTTTTTCTTTGCCTCAGACGGCCTCTTTGCGACAGTCCAAAAGCTAAACTGGCGGAAATTGCTTGATAGTGTCATCAACTATGTTCGCCGGAAAGGGTGTCCAGAGGGCCCAAGCGGGCCCTTTGGCGCGGGATCATAAGGGCCGCGCAGGCCCTTATCGTTCCCCCATGTTTTTAGATATATTTTTTTATCAAGGATCAGTATCATACGCCGTCTTTTCCACGCAATTGCGGACTGTCTCTTGACATTCTTTTTGCGCCGCGCCATAATAAGCCGGTACGCCATCCAACGGAGGAGAACGCCATGCAGACAGGGCAAACGCTGAACACACGGCAGGAAAAATCCGCTTTTTATAAATACACCGCCCGGATCACCGGGCCCATTGCGCTGCAGAATCTGATGGACGCCGCAGTGGGCTCGGCGGACGTGATCATGCTGTCCTTTGTGAGCCAGACTGCCCTGGCGGCCTCTTCGCTGGCGGGGCAGGTGATGTTTGTGCTGCAAATGCTGCTGTTTGGCATTTCCAGCGGTGCGTCCGTGCTGTCGGCCCAGTATTGGGGCAAAGGCGACCGCCGGGCGGTGGAGCGCGTCATGGGACTGTCACTCCGGGTCACGCTGATCATCGCCATGCTGTTTACCCTGGCCGCCGCGGCCTGCCCGGGGCTGATCATGCGTATTTTTACCGCCGATCAGGCGCTGATAGACGCCGGGGCTCAATACCTGCGGGCGGTGAGCGCCGCCTATGTGCTGGGCGGCTTCGCCACGGTGCATTTGAGCGTCATGCGCAGCGTGGAGCGCGTGAAGGTCAGCGCCGCCGTGCATTGCAGCGCCGTGGTCATGAACGTGCTGCTCAACGCCTGCTTCATCTTTGGCATCGGCCCCTTCCCTGCGCTGGGCATTGTGGGCGTGGCGCTGGCCACCTCCATCACCCGCTTTCTGGAGGTTATCGTATGCCTGATCGACGGCCGTCTGTGCCGGGTCATCCGCCTGCATGTTGCCGATCTGCTGGCCCGGGGCGGCCAGCTCATGCGGGATTTCGTGCGCTTTTCGGTGCCCGCCGCCATGAACGATATCATCTGGGGGCTGGCGTTCAGCGTGTATTCCATCATATTGGGCCATCTGAGCAGCGATATCGTGGCCGCGAACTCCGTGGCGTCGGTGGTGCGCAACCTGGGCACGGTGGTATGCTTCGGCGTATCCTCCAGCGCGGCCATCATTCTGGGCAAAACCATGGGGTATAACCAATTGAAGGAGGCCCGGGTATACGCCCGCCGCTTCGTATGGCTCAGCATATGGACGGCGGTGGCCGGCGGCGTGGTGATCCTATTCAGCCGTCCGCTGGTGCTCCGGTTCATGCATTATTACGTAACGGTCACCGATACCGTGCGCGGCGAGCTTTCCATCATGCTGCTGATCAACAGCTATTACGTGATCGGCCAGTCGGTGAATACCATGCTGATCTGCGGCGTTTTCCGGGCGGGCGGCGACGTGCGCTTCGGCCTGATCTGCGATACCATCGCCATGTGGGGGTACGCCGTGCCCATGGGCCTGCTGTGCGCTTTCGTGCTCAAGCTGCCCGAAATGTGGGTGTACTTTGTGCTCTGCCTGGACGAGTTTGTCAAAATGCCCGTGATCGTTTTCCATTACCGGAAAATGGGCTGGCTGCGCAACATCACCCGCGACCTTACACAGGATTAAAATATTTTACGCGAGCAGGAACAAAAAAGGCGGCTTGAACGTCTATATATTTGGAAACAAGTTGTTGGAGGGCAATTATGCGTCCTGTGAATTGGCTGAAAGCTTCGGCGGCGTGCCTGTGCTGCGCGCTGCTGCTTTTGTGCGGGGCCTCGGCCCTGGCCGATATCGCCGTGGAGGCTGAGATCGGCTATGAAAATACCGTGACATATTTGGTGGATATGCCGCTGCGCGTCCGCCTGCGGAATGACGGCGCCGACGCCGCGCTGACCGTGGCGGTCAATCTGACGCGCTCTCAATACGAATACGACCGCTATGAATATCCGGTGGCGCTGGCGGGCGGGGCTGAAATGACCCTGACCCTGCCTGTGAATATCAGCTTCAAGCAGGCGTCCTATACCGTGGAGGTGCTGGAAGGGGATAGGATCGCGGCTTCCTGCGAGATCAAGCCCCAGAAAACGCTGTCGCCCGATACGCTGCTGGTGGGTTTGCTTGGCAGCGCGCCTCAGGATATGCGCTATCTGAATATCAACGCCTCCAGCGATACGCTGACCCGCGGCGAGATATGGCAAACGCTGGCGCTGGATGCCGCTACCTTTCCGGAGAACGTTCAGCTGATGCGAGCATTTCGCATCCTGGCGGTGGACGGGTTTGACGTGACCACGCTTTCGGCGGATCAGCAGGCCGCCCTGCGCCAATGGCTGCGGGAGGGCGGCATCGTGATCGTGGGCGGCGGCGCTTCGGCCTCGGTGTCGGGCAAGGGCTTTTATTCGGTCACCGGTATCCAGGCCCAGGCGCTCCGTCAGGCCTTGGGCGTTGACCGTGCGCTGGCGGGTGCGCTGGAGGCGGGCGCCTACGCGATGAGCGCCAAAGACGGGATATCCGGCCCGGTGATGCTGTCCGGGCTTTCGGGCGCGGCGCATGCCGTGGCTACGCTGGAGGGCGAAACGCTCATCGACCGCTGCCCGGTGGAATCGGGCGTGGTATATACCTGCGCCTTTTCGCTGAGCGAGCGTCCGCTGTCGGGCTGGAGCGGCCTGAGCGGCTATTGGCAGCGGCTTTTGCTTACCTTTGACCGGGGGATGTACCAGCGCATCGTCACCAAACTGCAAAACTATTATGATCGCGGCGACAATCTGTATGTGGATTCCTGGCTGCTGCGCCAGCTGCCGCTTGACAATCCCGATCCTGTGGCGCTGACGGTGGGGCTGATCGCGGGCTTTATCGCGCTTGCGGGCGTGGGAAGCTATCTGATCCTCAAAAAGCTGGACAGGCGGGAGTGGATGTGGGTGACCGTGCCCGCGCTTTCGCTGATCAGCGCCGTGGTCACGCTGGCCATCAGCGGCGGCATGCGGCTGAACCGGCCAGCCGCGGCCTCCTATTCCATTCTGCGGGTGGACGACGCGGGCAATGCCGACGCCGTGATCATGACCGGTGTGGCGGCCTCCGGCAGCGCGCCTTTGCGCGTCGCCGTGGAGGGCGCGGAGGATCTGCGGCCCAATGGCGGCGACTACGGCTACTATGTGGATGACGACGGGCAGGCCGAGGCCGCCCAGCCCAGGCTGCGCTTTACCTATACCTATGGCGATACAGCGTCGCTGACGCTGCCCAAGGCTTCGGCCTGGGAGGTGCAGCTGCTTACCATGAAGCCCGCTCAAAAGCCTGATTGCCCGGTGAGCGCTTCCGTCTGGTGGGAGGAGGACGGGCTGCACGGCGAGATCGTGAACGCTTCCGATATCACGCTGTCGTCCGGCTTTGTGCTTACAGGCCTGGGCTATTGCAGCGTGCCTGAGCTGCTTCCCGGCGCGCGGCACAGCTTTGCCATCCTGGAAAACCCGGAGCGCAAGGCTGATCCCAACATGGTTGAAATTTATGAGGGCGAGCTCATCAGCGATACCGCCGGCTATGTGGGCATCTATTCGGTGATGGAAGCGGCGGTATGGCCCGAATACCATGGCAGCGGCCGGGAAAACGGCGACGCGGACCGTTTGCGCCTGCGCAGCATGCTGGACGCCTGCCGGAACGGCTGGGGCGAGTATAACGTGTTCCATTACGTCGCCTTCAGCGACCAGCTGCCCCAGCCCGCCTTCTCGGTGAACGGCGAGAAAGTGACCCGCACAGCCTTTGAGACGGCGATCGATGTGAAGCTTTCCTACCGCGCCGTGGGCCAGGGCGGCATCGTCCGGCTGACCCGGGGCATGATCCCGGCCTATAGCTGTGATCTGGATGGCGATCTGACGCCCCGCAGCACTGGCGAGCAATTGCAGGATTACGCCTATTTTACCCTGCGGGACGAGCCGGCGATCTGCTTTGCCCTGGATGAGAGCGGGCTGAGCAGCCTGGAGAACATTGAAATAGACAGCGCGCGCTTCACCTGCGAGGCCTATGGCGGCACGCCCCGGGTATGGCTCTATGATCCCGGCGCGGGCCGCTGGGAGGAGCTGCAGTTCAGCGGCTTCCCCGCCGCCATCGACGGCGATACGCTGCGCCGCTGCCTGGACGGGCAGGGGCGGCTGTACGTGCGGCTGGGCGCGGGCGCGGCCCGGGCCAACAGCGAAATCTATAATCCTTCGCTGACGCTGGAGGGGAGGGTGAAATAATGCTGGAAATCAAGGAGCTGACCCGGCAGTACGGGCATTTTACAGCGCTGGACCGCCTGACCTTGTCCATCGGAGACGGCGAGCTGCACGGCTTTGTGGGCCCCAACGGCGCGGGCAAAACCACCACCATGCGCATCCTGGCCACGCTGCTTGCGCCCACCTCGGGCACGGCGGTGATCGACGGCGTGGATGTGGCGC
Organism: Clostridia bacterium; assembly: GCA_017464225.1. Next base: position 4,699 of record JAFUDW010000083.1, read on the forward strand.
GGGATCCCCGGCGGGTGCGGGAGCTGGTGGGGTATATGCCGGACTTCTTTGGCGTGTACGATCACCTGAAAAGCTGGGAATATCTGGATTTTTACGCCCGCTGCTACGGCTTTGGCCAGAAGGAGCGGCTGCGCATGATCGGCCAATTGCTGGAGCTGGTGAACCTGAGCGATAAGCGGGACGCCTATGTGGATTCGCTGTCCCGCGGCATGAAACAGCGGCTGTGCCTGGCCCACGCCCTGATCCATGATCCAAAGCTTTTGATCCTGGATGAGCCGGCCTCAGGCATGGATCCCCGGGCCCGGGCGGAAATGAAGGGCATCCTGAAAAGCCTGAAGGGCATGGGCAAAACGGTGCTGATTTCCTCCCATATCCTGCCGGAGCTTTCCGAAATGTGCGATTCGCTGACCATCATCGACCATGGCAAGCTGGTGTTCTCCGGTGCGGTGGACGCTCTGTCCCGGCACATGCAGGGCCAGGCCGATATCCGGCTGCGCCTGCTGCCCGCGGAGGATGGCGACGCCGCGCTGACGGCAGCCGATCTGCTGCGGCAGTATCCCGGCGTTACCGCCATCCAGCGCGGGGACGACGATCGGACGCTGCTGGTGAGCTATGGCGGCGGCGAGGAGGGCATGGCCGATCTGCTGCGGACGCTGCTGATGGGCGGCGTCCGTGTATCGGGCTTCCATCGCCCGCCCGTGAACCTGGAAAAGGTGTTTATGGAGGTGACCCAAAGTGACGGTTAATCCCATCCTGGCCTTTTCGGCCCGCCGCCGGATGCGCTCGGTCCGCACGGCGCTGCTGCTGACGCTCTACAGCTTGGCTGTGCTGATCTTTGGCCTGGCGGTGGCCTTTGGCGCGTTCCTCAAACCGCAGATATCGATCTACACCATGATGAACGGGCAGAGCGGCTATGCCGCCATGATGGCCTTTCAGTTTTTCCTTTTGCTTCTGGTGACCCCGGCCATGACGGCGGGGGCCATATCGGGCGAGCGCGAGCGCCAGACGCTTGATCTGCTGCTGGTCACCAATACCGGCAGCCTGCGCATCGTGCTTGGCAAGCTGCTGGAAAGCCTGGGGCTCATGCTTCTGCTGATATTCGCCACACTGCCCGCCATGTGCCTGGTGCTCGTCACCGGCAGCATGACGCTTGCGCAGGTGCTGGTGGGGTTGTTGTTCCTGGGCGTCACGGCCTTTGCCATGCTCAGCGTGGGCATGCTGTGTTCGGCGCTGCTGCGCCGCACGGTGGCCGCCACCGTTGCCGCCTACCTGGCGGTGTTTGCCATCGGCCTGGTAACGCTGCTTCCGCTGATCGGCGACGTGCGCAGCGCAGGACGGATGTATGACGCCGTGTACAGCAGCTATTACAGCGGCCCGGTGGCCGTCATTGGCGCGTCGGACGCGCCCTCGGGCATGCGCATGGCCAGCTTTGTGTTCAACCCCGCCCTGGGGCTCATGGCGCTGATCGCCGCCCAGACCGGGCTGCTGCGCGGCACGCTGAGCAATTATTCCTATACCATGTATGAGATGTACGATTATCTGGACTTCGCGGGCATGGCCCGGCTGTGCATGGCCTTTATGGCGTCCACCGGGCTGGCCCTCAATCTGCTGGCGGCCTGCTTCGTGCGGCCCCGCAAGGCCCGCGTCAGGAAGGGAAAGAAAGCATGAAAAGGGCATTACGGCCAATTTTCCGCCGCGTCCGCGCCCAGCGCTGCCTGACCGGGCTGTGCTGGGGGCTGCTGGCCGCCTTGGCGCTGGCGTTGGCGGTGATGGCGCTGTCCTTTGTGCTGCCGATCAAAGACAGGGCCGCTATTCTGGGTGCCTGTGCCCTTGCATCGCCCACGGGCGGGCTTTTGGGGCTGCTTTGGCCGCTCAGCGCCATGCAGGCGGCCCGGCGCGCCGACGCCTGCGGCCTCATGGAGCGGGCGCAGACGGCGCTGGCCTTCTCAGACAGGCAGGATGAAATGGCAAATCTCCAGCGGGCCGACGCCGTGCGCGCGCTGGAAAGCCTGGATGTCCGCCGGGCGCTGCCGCTGCGGATCGCGGGAAAGCCGCTGGCGATCGCGGGCTGCTGCGCCGCCGCGGCGCTGGCCTTGTTTTTTATCCCCAATCCCCAGGATGCTGTGCTGCAGGGCCGGGCGCAGTTCAGACAGAGAATGGAAAAGCCCGCCGAGGCCATCGAAAAGGCGGCTGACCAGCTGAGCGAGGACGTGCTGGGCGAAAAGACGGCCCAGGAGCTCAGAAAACTGCTGGGCGATCTGGCCAGGGAGATCGCGCGGGCCGATGAGCCGCGAGAGGCGCTCGCCGCCTTGAGCCAGGCCCAGCAGCGCTTGGAGAAAATGCTGTCCGAGGGCCGCGGCGCTGCCATGGACGCGCTGAACCGGGCAGGGCTCGACAGCCTGGCCCAGGCATTGAACGCGGACGCGCAAGCCATTGAAGAGGCATTGGAGAGCGAAGACGGTCCCGACGCTCTGGCCGATCAGCTGAGCGCTGCATCTCAGGCGGCCGTCGGGAATCCCGCTGCCGCGGCGGCTTTGCAGGCTGCGGCAAACGCCCTGTCCCAGAGCGGAGATACCCAGGCCGCCGCGAGCGCGCTGGGCCAGCTGTCCGCCGACGGGCTCAGCCAGGGCCAATTGGCCGCCGCGCTGCAGAGCGCCAGGGCCATGGCGGGCGGCTTAGGCCAGGGCCAAGGGCAAGGCCAGGGACAAGGCCAGGGACAAGGATCGGGAAGCGGCCAGGGCCAGGGCGCAGGCGCGGGCCAGGGCAGCACCAACCGGGATATGTCCGGCAGCGGAGGAGGCCAGGGCGGCGGAAGCGGCGGCCGGGCCGCAGACTACAAATTGGGAGAATACGAGGCCATTTACGATCCCACCCGGCTGGGCGATGGCGGCGAAATCACCCAAAGCACGGGAAAGGTGGATGCAAACGCCCCGGTCAGCGAACTGACGCTGGGCCCGGGCTTGGGCGACGCTTCGGGCAGCGTGCCCTATGACCGGGTGGTGGGCGAATACCGGGAAGCCGCCGTACAGCGGGCGCAGGAGGCTGCGCTGCCGGGCTATGCCCAGCAGTGGGTGGCTGATTATTTCAGCGCGTTGACAGAATAAAGGAGGACGGCCATGCCGACTGAACAGGACATTTTATCCTTCCGGCAGCAGCTGGAGAGCATCAAAACCGAAATATCAAAGGAGATCGTGGGCCAGCGGGAGGTTATCGACACCCTGGTGCTGGCGCTGGTGGCGGGCGGCAACGTGTTGCTGGAGGGCGTGCCGGGCCTTGGAAAAACCAGGCTGGTGCGCACGCTTTCCCGGGTGCTTGATCTGCCCTTTTCCCGCATCCAGTTCACCCCGGACCTGATGCCCGCTGATATCACGGGCACCAGCATCATGGAAAAAAACGAGAGCGGCAGCGCTTTCCGTTTCCAGCCCGGGCCGCTGTTTGCCTCCATCGTGCTGGCGGACGAGATCAACCGCGCCACGCCCAAAACCCAGAGCGCTCTGCTGGAGGCTATGCAGGAGCACGCCGTCACCGTTTCGGGCGTCAGCCGCCCCATGGCCGAGCCTTATTTTGTATTGGCCACACAGAACCCGGTGGAGCAGGAGGGCACCTATCCCTTGCCCGAGGCCCAGCTGGACCGCTTTCTGTTCAAGGTGCTGGTGCCCTTCCCCACGCTGGAGGAGCTGGACGGCATCGTCAATATGACCACCGCCGGCGAGGAACCCAGAGCCAATAAGGCGGCGGACGGGAAGGATATCCTGCGCCTGCGGGAGATCTCCCGCCAGGTGCCTGTGGCTCAGGCTGTGCAGCGGTACGCCCTGCAGCTGGTGCTCAACACCCATCCCGAGCTGCCTGAAAGTCCGGCGGTCAGCCGCGGCTGCCTGCGCTTTGGCGCCAGCCCCCGGGCGGCCCAGGCCATGCTGTCGGCGGCCCGCGTCCGGGCTCTTGCCCAGGGACGGTTCAACGTGGCCTATGAGGATATTAACGCCCTGGCCAAGCCCTGCCTGCGCCACAGGATCGCCCTGAGCTTTGAGGGCATGGCCCAGGGGCGTACGCCGGACGATATCATTGATGAACTGATGAAGGAGAGCGGGCGGTAATGCTCAGCGAAGGATTTCTCACCCGCCTGGACGCCATGCATCTGGCGCTGCGTTCCCCGGCCCAGGGCGGCGCGGGCGGACTCCGGCGCTCCCGGTCGCTGGGCTCCTCGGTGGAGTTTTCGGACTTTCGGGAATATGCCCCGGGCGATGATCTGCGCCGCCTGGACTGGAACGCCTACGCCCGGTTTGACCGCCTGTTTTTAAAGCTGTTCATGGAGGAGCAGGAAACCCAGGTGAATATCCTGCTGGACGCAAGCGCTTCCATGGCGGAGCGCGGCAAATGGGAGACGGCGCAGGGCCTGGCGCAGATTTTCAGCTATCTGGCCCTCCGGAGCGGCGACCGGGTAACGCTGTGCAGCTTGGGCAGCGATGCGCGGCGGACGCCAAGCCTGTCGGGCCGGGCCGATTATGTGAAGGCCGCCGCCTTCCTGGAAGGCGTCCGGCCCGAGGGGGAAACGCTGCTTTGCCGGGATATCCAGCGCTTGCCGCTGCGTCCGGGACGGGGCGTGACCGTGCTGATCACTGATCTTATGAGCCCGGACGGGTATGAAAAAGCGCTGCAATCCCTCCTGTACCGCAAGCAGGAGATAACGCTTGCGCACGTGCTTTCGCCCTGGGAAATGGCGCCGGAATTGGAGGGCATGGTGCGGCTTGTGGACAGCGAAACCGGGGAGGCGCGGGAGATCGCCGTCAGCGGCGACCTGTTGACAGACTACCGCCGGACGCTGGATGCGTTTTTAAGCGGCGCGGAAGGCTTTTGCCATGACCGGGAGATCGCCTATATCCGTCTGCTGTCCGACCTGGATATGGAAAACGAGGCCCTGCGGGCGCTGTCCCGGGCCGGTCTCGTTGGATAAGGAGTTTTTTGATGCGTTTTCTGTTCCCTGCGGGGGCCTGGGCGCTGACTGCCCTGGCGGCGATCGCGGCGCTGTACCTGCTTAGGCGGCGCAGCCAGAGCGTTACCGTGCCCAGCCTGCTCCTGTGGCAGCGGGCCGCGGCAGAGCAGCAGGCCATGAAGCCCTTTCAAAAGCTGAAAAAGAACATATTGCTTTTCCTTCAGCTGGCGCTGGCGCTTCTGCTGGCGCTGGCTTTGATGCGCCCGGCGGTAAGCGGAGGCGCGCAGGGCGAGACCGTGCTGATCTTTGATCTGTCCGCCAGCATGCAGGCGGAGGAGAACGGCGCCTCCCGGCTGGAGACCGCCAAGCGCAGAGCGCTGGCGCTGGTGGACGGCATGGGCGAAGGCGATCTGGTCACCGTGCTGACCGCCGGGAGCAGGGCTGAGATCGTTTTGTCCCGCTCGGGCGATCTGACCCGCGTGCGCAGCGCCATCGGCGCTCTCCGGGTGGAAAACGGCGGCGCGGATATGGACGGCGCCGTATCGCTGGCCCAGGCCATGGCCCGGGATATCGAAGGGCTGAATATCATTGTTTTTTCGGATACGTATGCTTCTCCCGAGGTTCAGACGGCGCGGGTGGGGTCGCCCCGGGAGAACCGGGCGCTGCTGTCGTTGAGCGTTGGCACCGACGGAAGCGCCTTTGTGCGCGTCGCCAACTACGGCGGTGACGCCGCGGTGACGCTGGAATGCAGCGCTGACGGAGAGCTCTGCGATATGGCGGCGCTGGAGCTGGCCGAGGGCGAGATCGCTTCCGCCGTGCTGCAATGCCCGCCCGATGCCGGCATCGTGCAGGTGAAAATCGCCGAGCCCGATGCTTTGGCCGCCGATAACGTGCGCTGGTACGCCGCCCGGCAGGCCGAGGAATACCGCGCCGTGCTGTGCGGCGATAACGTGTTTCTGGAAAAGGCGGTGTCGCTGCGCTCCGATATCCGTCTGCTGCGCGCTGCAGCCGAGGAGATCGACGCGCTGAAGGATATCGATCTGTATATTTTTGACGGGGCGTTGCCCGATACGCTGCCCGAGCGCGGAGCGCTGATCTGCGTAGCCCCCCGGAGCGAAGCGCTGAGTATTGCGCCCGGCGAAACCGCGGAGGGCGGCGGCAGCCTGCGGGCGGAAACCTCCCCGCTGGCCCGGCAGCTCACCGAAAACCTGCTGCTGGAGGATATCGCCCTGTGCCGCTATACGCCGCTGCGTGGCGGCCAAGCCGTGCTTCGGCTGGGGGAGGACGCTTTATTGTCGGTTGCCGAGCGGGAAGGCCGCAAGGCCGCCGTGCTGGGTTTTGACCTGCATGACAGCAGCCTGCCCATGAAGGGCGATTTTCCGGTGCTGATGCAGAACCTGCTCTCCTGGATGCTGCCCGATGCCAGACAGGCGCTGCCGGACGGCGTCTGCGGCCAGACCGTAACGCTTCCCGGGGACAGCCGAGCCGTATCGGTCCAGATCATACTGCCATCGGGCAGGACGGTCCCTGCGGGGGAAACGCTGGAGGATACTGACGAGCAGGGCGTCTATACCCTGCGCTTCGCCTATGAGGGCTGGCCGGACAGGACGGCCCGGTTTGTGCTGCATATGGAGAGCGCTGAAAGCGATCTCAGGCAGGTGGGCCCTTCGTCCGACGCCCTTTCGCTGGGCGGACGGGCCGACGCCGGGCGCGATCTGACGCCCTGGGTGCTTTTGGCGTGCTTTGCGCTGCTGCTGGCGGAATGGGGGGTGAGCCGACGTGTCGCTTGAATTCCTGCGCCCCTGGGCGCTGTTCCTGGTGGCTGCGGGACTGGATTGGGTGATTTTGATCGCTGTGCGCTCCCGCAGGACGCATCGCCTTGCGCTGGCGCTGCGCTGCGTATTGACTTGCCTGCTGGCGCTGTCCATTGCCGCGCCTTCCATCCTGCTGCCCGGCGGCAAGACCGCTGTCTGGCTGCTGGTGGACGCCTCGGACTCGGCCCAGCCCTTGCAGGAGCAGATGACCGACGCCGTCCGCACAGCTATTGAAAACAAAAACGACAACCTGCAGGCGGGCGTGATCGCCTTTGGTGCCAACGCCATGGTGGAAGCGCCGCTGTCGGATGCGCCTGCGTATCACGGCGTGCAAACGGCTGTGGACAGCCGGGACAGCGCGCTCAGCGGCGCGCTGGCGCTGGCGGGCGCCCTGCTTCCCTCGGAGGCCGGGGGCCGCGTCGCCGTGATTTCCGACGGCATGACCGATGATTTTACAGCCGCCGCCAAGGCGCTGGCGGCCCGGGGCATCCCGGTGGACGTGCTGCCGCTGGCGGCGGATACGCTGCCCGACGCTCAGGTTTCCGAGGTGCGCGTGCCCTTTGAAGCGTACGCCGGCCAGAGCTTTGCCGTCACCGTGCGGGTGGACGCCGCCATGGATACGTCGGGCACGCTGGTGCTCTACCAGGATCGCGCGCCTGTGGACACCCGGCAGGTAACGCTGCGCAAAGGTGAAAATACCTTTGTTTTCCGGGATATCGCCCGGGCGAGCGGCGTGGTGACCTATGAGGCCCGGCTGCTGGCGGCCGGGGATGAGCGCAGCCAGAACGACAGCCTGGGCGCTTATGTGTACGTCCGAGGCGCGCCAAGGCTGCTGCTGGTGGAGGGCCGGATGGGGGAGGGCGGCGAGATGGCCGCCATGCTGACGGCCGCTGGCATGGAGCATGAAACGATCCTGCCCGCTCAGCTGCCCAGCGACGCCGGGCTTTTGCAGCCCTATGACGCCATTGTGCTGGTCAACGTGGATTATGACGCCGCGGACGAGGGACAATGGCAGGCTTTGAATACGGCGGTCAAAAGCTTGGGCCGCGGACTGGCCGTTATCGGCGGCGACAGCAGCTACGCTCTGGGCGGCTATCGGGGATCGACGCTGGAAAGCATGCTCCCTGTCACCATTGATGTGCGCAGCAAGCTTGATCTGCCCTCGCTGGCGCTGATGCTGGTGATCGACAAGTCCGGCAGCATGACCGACGGCATGTTCGGCACCACCCGGCTGGAATTGGCCAAGGAAGCCGCCATGCGCGCCTGCGAGGTGCTCACCGAAAACGACCAGGTGGGCGTGATCGCCTTTGACGACGCCGCCAAATGGGTGGTGCCCCTGCGGCAGGCCGATGATATCGAAGCCATTCAAAGCCTGATCGGCACCATCCGCCCGGGCGGCGGTACGGCCTTTTATACCGCCTTGTACGAATCGCTGCAGGCTCTCTCCCAAAGCGACGCCGCCCAGAAGCATGTGATCTTCCTCACCGACGGCGAGCCCGGGGACGGCGGTTATGAGGGCGTCGTGGAGGAGATGGCGCAAAACGGCATAACCCTGACCACCGTGGCTGTGGGCAGCGGAGCCGACCAGCGGCTGCTGCGCGGCCTGGCCCAGCGGGGCGGCGGCAGGGCTTACGCCGCCAACGAGTTTGATAACCTGCCCAAGATCTTTACCAAGGAGACCTATCTGGTATCGGGCTCCTATGTGCAGAACCGCGTCTTTACGCCGGTGATCGCCCATCAGTCGGTGCTCACCGATTTTGCGGGCTTCCCGCAGATGACGGGCTACCTGGCGACCGCCGAAAAAGGCCTTTCCACGGTGGAGCTGGTCAGCGACCGGGACGATCCCATCCTGGCCTGGTGGCAGTATGGCGCGGGCCGGGTGCTCTGTTTCATGGGCGATAGCCGGGGCGCTTGGACCGAGCAATTGCTCTCCTGGAGCGACGCCTCCGCCTTTTACGGCGGCATGGCGGCTTTTGTGCTGCCCGGGGATGAGCGCGGCGGCGAACTGACCGCCCGGCGCGCGGGTGACAGCCTGGAAATCAGTTATACGGCGCCGGAGGGCGGCTCGGGCCTTTCCACGGAGGTCGTCGCCGTTCTGCCCGACGGCGGGGAGCGCAGGATCACGCTCGTTGAAACGGCCCAGGGCGTCTATACCGGCGCGCTGGAGGCTTCCCAGGATGGCGCGTATGCCCTGCGCGCGGAGCAATATGACGCCGACGGCGGATTGACGCGGGTCATGGAGGGCGGCGCCGTGGCGGGCTACGCGCCGGAATACGACCTGCGCCGCACAGGGGAGGCGGACGCGTTGAGCCGCCTGGCGGCCTTCACAGGCGGAAGGGTGTATACCGACGCCGCCGGGCTGCTGGCCCAGCCGGGCGGGAACGTTTATCGGCGGGTCAGCCTGGCCCAGGGGCTGCTGACAGCGTCGCTGATCGTGCTTTTGCTGGATATCGCCGCCCGCCGCCTGGGCTGGGACGCCCTGCTGGACAAGCGAAAGAAGCGGCGGGCGGATAAGCCGATGAAAACGGAAAAGCCTGCCCGCTTATCCCCTGAAAAGCAGCCCGCGCCTCCAAAACAGGATACCGCCCAGGCCCTGCTGCAGCGGCAAAAGGATAAAAAGCTGCTCTGACAATGGGGGTTCCGCTGCAAATTCATCTCTTTTTTCATCCGTTTTACGGGCATATTCCTTTTTATAGCGTTTTATGCTATAATAACGGTGATTCATGATCCGGAAGGAGCATTGCTATGTTTTCAAAACTGATGAACAGCTATTATTATGGCAAAAGCGGCAAGGGCGATTACCGCAAGGACGATCTGCCCAAGAACCGCTGGCAGCTTTTCTGGGAGATGCTGCGCATCCGTTTTTCTTCGCTGTGCAGGCTGAACCTGACGGTTTTCCTGGCTTGGGTGCCCACCATGATCGTGGTGCTGCTGCTGTTCAATTCCATCGTGTCGGTTTCGGGCATCGAAACGATGACCGACGAGGCCACGGGCGCCGCCTATACCGCCTTTGTGTACGCCGAGCAGGTGGATGAGGATGGCAACGTGGTGGCGGCGGGCGGCACGGCCTCCATGGACGGCGTGCTGCAGACCACGCTGCTGCTGCTGATCCCCTGCATCCTGATCACCGGCCCGGTGCAGGCCGGCATGGCCTATGTGACGCGCAACTGGGCCCGGGACGAGCACGCCTTTATCTGGGCGGATTTCAAGGACGCCGTCAAGGAGAACTGGAAGCAGGCGCTGGGCGTTTCGGCCATCACGTCGCTGCTGCCCATCGTGATCTATATCTGCTATCGCTTTTACGGCCAGATGATGGGCCAGAGCGCGTTCTTCATGGTGCCCCAGATGCTCACGGTCTGCCTGGGGATGGTATGGTATCTGGGCCTGGTGTTCATGTATCCGCTGATGGTGAGCTATCGGCTCTCCTTCCGGCAGCTGATCAAAAACGGCCTGATGCTGGCGGTGGCGCGCTTGCCCATGACGGTGGGCATCCGTCTGGTGACGCTGCTTCCCATGGTCATCGCCATTGCGGTGATGCTGTTTACCTCGGGCTGGGTGTACGCGCTGATGGCGCTGGCGCTGTACTATGTGCTGGTGGGCTTCGCCCTGGTGCGCTTTATTCACGCCTCCTATACCAACGGGGTGTTTGACCGCTTCATCAACAGCCGCATGGAGGGCGTGACCATCAACCGCGGCCTGGCCAAGGAAGAGGATATGGACTTTACCGACGAGGACGAGCCCGACGACCTGGCCCAGTGACATTCATAGCCGGACGCCCGGATGCGCATACTTTACGCGGAGGTGATGGGCGTGTACCGGAATGAACAGGATGAAAAAGCGCTCAAATACCGCGCCGCCGCCCGGCTGGGGCTGCTGGACAAGCTGCTGAACGTGGGCTGGGCCGGGCTGAGCCCCCGGGAAACGGGACAGATCGGCGGCATGGTGGGCGCCATGAAGCGCGGGCTCGGAAAGGAAAAATAACGGTGTATACGGACTTTGCCGCGGTGTATGACGCCCTGATGCGCGGCGTGGATTACGACGGCTGGGCGGATTATTACGCCCTGCTGCTGAAGCGCTGCGGCGTCGAAGGCGGCAGCGTATGCGAGTGCGCCTGCGGCACGGGCAGCCTCACGGTCCGCCTGCAAAGGCGGGGGTACGCCATGACCGGCGTGGATATCAGCCAGGAGATGCTGTCGGTGGCGGCGGCCAAGGCCCGGAACAGCGGCGTAATGATTCCCTTTGTGAAGCAGGATATGTGCCGCCTGGCGCTGCACAGGCGGCAGCATGCCATCCTGTGCACCTGCGACGGCGTCAATTATTTGACCGTGCCTGACCGGGCGCGGCAGTTTTTCAGGGCGGCGTTCCAGGCGCTGCGCCCCGGCGGCGCGCTGATCTTTGATCTGTCCAGCCCGTATAAGCTGGAGAACACGCTGGGAAACAATACGCTGGGCAGCCAGGAGGAGGATATCGCCTACATTTGGCAAAATGCCTGGCAGCCCCGGACCAGCACGGTGGATATGCGGCTGTCGATATTTGTCCGCGGCGGAGAGGGCGCTTACGCCCGGCTGGAGGAGATCCAAAGGCAGCGGGCATATTCCAAAGAGGAGCTGACCGGTTTTTTGACCGACGCGGGCTTTGAGCGCCTCCGGTTTTATGGCGACCGCACGCTGCGCGCGCCAACGGCAAAAGCGGCCCGGTGGCATGTGACCGCCATCCGGCCAAAGGAGAAGTAAACCATGATGAACCAAACCCCTTATGATGAAAACGACGCCCTGCTGCGCATGACGGTATGCGGCGGCGAGGCGCGTGTGGCCCTGCTGCGCACCACGCATACCGCCCAGCAGGCGGGTGATATCCATAACGCGTCCGACGTGGCCATCGCCGCCATGAGCAGACTCATGACGGGCACCGCCATGCTGGGTGTGATGATGAAGGAGCAGGACGCCAATATCACCGTCATTGTGGACGGCGGCGGCCCGGGCGGGCGTATGACCTGCGTGGCCCATGGCGGCGATCTGAAAATCAGCATGCACAATCCCCAGGTATCGCTGCCGCCACGGTCGGACGGCGCGCCCGACGTTTCGGGCCTGGTGGGCCGGGACGGCACGCTTACCGTGATCCGCGATTACGGCGTGGGCGAGCCCTATATCGGCAAAACCCAGCTGGTGTCCGGCGAGCTGGGCGAGGATTTTGCCGCGTATTATACCAACAGCGAGCAAACGCCTTCCATCGTATCGCTGGGCGCCATCGTGCATGACGGCGCCGTGCTTTCGGCGGGCGGCGTGCTGGTGCAGGCCATGCCGGGCTGCAGCGCTAAAACGCTGGAAACGCTGGATCTGCGGGCGATGCTGTTTTCCGGCATCAGCCGCGATCTGTTTGAGGATCCCCTGGACGAGTTGGCAAAGCGCTGGTTCCACGATCTGGACCCCGTTCCCTTGGGCCGCCAGCCCATCCGGTATCACTGCGGCTGCAGCTGGGAAAAGGCCCGCGCCATGCTCAAATCGGTGGGCCGCGCGCAGCTGCTTGAGATATTGGAGCAGGATCACGGCGCGGAGATGACCTGCCACTTTTGCCATACTCGCCACGTATTTACTGAACAGGATCTGAAGGCGCTGTTGGGCAGCGATATGCATTGAGCGGAAGGAGGGCGTTATGCCAGATATCATTCCCATGGATATGCCCGCGTCCTATTGGCGCGGCAAAGCGCAGCAGGCCCGGCGCGGAGGCAGGCTGCGGGAGGCGGCGCGGCTGTATATTGCCGCGCTGCGCAAACAAGATGATAATGCGCTCAGGCGGGAGCTGGCGGAGGTCTACGGCGAAATGCGCTGCCTCGCGGCCAGCGAACGCCTGCTGACGGAGAACCTGGCCCGGGACGCCTCGGATACAGACAGCCTGTACGCCTTGGCCCGCAATTGCTCCCTGACGGGGGACGAAAACGGCATGGCTGATTTGCTGGATCTGTATCTGCGGCTTTCGCCCTGCGGCGAGCAGGCCGACCGCGCCCGGGATATCCTGTGGCAAATGCCCCGGGAGGAGCGGACGCCGGCCCGGAAAAACCGGGCGGTGGCCCGGTTCCGCCAGGCGGCGGACGCCCAGGACGAGCCCGCCCGGAGCCTCAGGCGGGCCAAGCAGTCCTGGAAGCGGGGAAAAACGGCCGCCACGGCCAAGCTGCTGGGACAGATGTATCTGCGGCTGAACAAAAAGGAAAAGGCGCTGCGCTTCGCCACCGCCGCCTGCGATCTGGATCCCAAGGATATCGCCGCTCGCCAGCTGCTGGCCGCCGCTTTGATGGCAAACGGCATGTCCCATGCCTGCCGTCAGGCCTTGCGGCAGGCCGCTTCGATGTGCGATAATCTGGGGCAGCTGCCTGCTTTTTGCGCTTGCGCGGCCTCGCTGGAGCAGAGTGATCTGGCCATCGAGCTGGTGGAGAAAAGGCTTGCCCGCTATCCGGACAGCGCCGATTTGATGCTGCTTTTGGCTTCTTTGCTGGGTCGTCAGCCCGGGCAGGAGCAGCGCGCCGCTGAACTGGTGAATCAGGCGAAGGAGCTGGACGATGACAATCCGCTGACCGAAGTCCTGGAGAATATGGGCAGCGAGGAAGCGGAGGCCCAGACCGCCTGGGCGGCGCGGCAACTGAACCGCATCAGCGAGGCCATTACCGCCGGGCCGCCCGAGGAAATGAAGGAGCGGCTGCACCGGGAGCTGGTGCGCGTCATGCGGCTGCCCATGCCCGGCATGCTGGAAACGGCGGTGCACCTGTTTATGAAAAACGGCGATATGCTGGGCCTGCGCATGGTGATGGTGGAAAACGATCTGCCTCCCATGCTGTATGGGCTGATCCTGAGCTATTTCCAGGATCAGGGCGAGCCGCTGCCCTGCTTTGCCAGGGTGGGGGGACGGCTGATCCTTTTGCCGCAGGCCCCAAGGCCGCCTTATGATCCCGATCTGCATGAGCTGATCCGCACGCTGCTGCGCGGGCTGCCCGACGCCGTTTCGCTGGATATGGTGGTGCGGGAGGTGCCGCGCCTGTGGCGGCAGCTGCCCCTGAGCGCCCGGAGGCACTGCGTTCAGAGCCGCGACCGCCTGTGGCAAACGGCCTTTACCGCCTATCTGCTGTTCAGCGCGGGCGATGAGGCGGCGGCCCGGAAGAAGCTTGGCGACGTCAAATGCCCGCGGCGCGCCGAACGCGCTTTTATGCAACTGGTACGAAGGAGCAAAAAACCCCATGAAGTGCATCGACTTTGATAAGGCGTTTTCGCTCTTTGCCATGAAATGGTTCAAAGAGCACAGCAAGGATTATAAAAACTATGACGAGATGGAAGCCGCTATGCCCGAGGTATACGCAGCCTTCCTGGATACGCCTGCCGATTTTCTGGCGCATTTCAAGCCCGGCGAGTACTTTGAGCAGTGGGACGACGCCAAGGTGCTGATCGACTGGATGGAGGATTACTTCAAACAGCGGGTGCCTGTGCCCGATATGCTGCTCAATCGCATCGCTTCGCTGGGCGAGCCTGCCGAGAAGCGGCTCTATGCCCTTTTGCAGAAGGAGCGCGCGCCTCAGGAAGCGCGGATGACGGCGGTTTCGCTGCTGGGCGAAATCGGCAGCACGCTGCCCATGCAGCTCTATATCAGCTGGCAGCTGCGCCGCGAGCCCGAGGACGAGCTGTGCGACGCCGCCTGCGAGGCGCTGGTGCAGATGGGCGAGGAAGCCATCGATCCCATGCTGGCCTTCCTGGCGGACGCCAACGACGCCGGCAAGGAGGCGCTGTGCTCGGTGCTGTCCTATTACCCGGAAACCTCGGAGAAGGTGCTGCCCGAGCTTTTGCGCCTGATCAGAAAGCCGGACGCCAATGTGGCCGTGCTGGCGGGCTATCTGGGCCGCTTGGGCGATGACGGCGCGCTGGAAACGCTGATCGATCTGGCGCTGGAGGAGGATCTGACCTATCTCAACTATATCGAGCTGCGCTCGGCCATTGAACAGCTGGGCGGCGACGCCCCCGAGCGGGAATTTGACGAGAGCGATCCCGAATACGAGGCCATGTCCCGCCTGCAGATGCCCTGGCATAAACAGGACGGCCAGGAGGATGAGGATCTGGCGGACGCGAGCCCGCTCAATGGGGATTACCTGCAATGATCTGTGAACGCTGCGGCACGCAATCGGATAACGGAGCGCGGATCTGTCCGCACTGCGGCGCGCCGCTGCATGCCTATACCGGCACGGGCAGCGTGGCCGATATGCGGCAGGGCCGCAGCCATGAGCCGCCGCCCGTGTACGGCAGCAAAAACGATCGCCCGTCCCGGGAATCGCGCTACAGAAAGGGCGGGGATTGGCCGGAAAACCGCCGCGGTGTGAGCGGCGCCGAGGAAGGGCAGGACAAGCCCCGCGTTCGCAGCCATGATCTGCCTCCCCGCAAGGTGACCCGGCGGGGCGTCAATCGCGCCATGCTGATCACCGTGTTGCTGGCGCTGCTGCTGGTGGCGGCCGTGGCTGCCTTTGTGCTGGCCATACGCCTGCCCCAGGGGCATCTGCTGCTGCTGCGCGCCACGGCGGACGATCCTGACCGACAGGAGCGGGTCATATCGCTGATCGGCGAGGAGGAGGCCGCCCGAGCCCTTTGGATCATCGGCCAGGAGCAGATCGACCAGGGGTATATCATGCGCTGCATTGAAACCTACAATCAGGCGTATGACCTGGATCCCGATATCGATGGGCTGTATGAGCGGCTGCTGAGCCTGGCCGACGCCTATGAGGCCATCGGGCAATTGGACGAAGCCGAGCGCGTATACAGGCAGCTCTATAGCCAGGTGGACGCCGCAAATCCGCTGGCCTATCGCTTTGCAATCGATATCATGATGGATCAGGGACGGCTGTTTGAGGCCACCGACCTCATGCAGACGGCCTATGCCAATACCGGAGAACTCAGCTTTAAATCCCAGCGTGAACAGCGGGTGCCGCTGCCGCCTACCTCCGATCCCGACAGCGGGCGCTATATGCAGGAATGCCGGGTCACGCTGAGCTCGCCCCAGGGCTATGACGTATATTATCTGCTGGACGACGCTGAAAGCGAGCTGCCCGAAAAGGGCATCCTGTTTAACGAGCCCATTGTGCTGGGCGAGGGCACCTATGATATCCGGGCGGTGAGCGTATCCAGCGAGCTGATCAGCGACGAGGTGAGCCTGCGCTATACCGTGTGGTTCCCCACGCCCAGCGCGCCCAAATCCCGCCTGCTCACCGGCGTGTACGATAAACCCCGGCGGGTGTACCTGTACATGGAGGATATCAAGATCACCGGCGATACCCCCAACCAGCAGTATACCATCTATTACACCATCGACGGCACGGCGCCCAACATCGATTCGCCCATCTATACCGACGAGGGCTTCATGCTGCCCGTGGGCGATACCACCCTGCGGGCGGTGGCGGTCAACCAATATGGCAAGGTTTCCAACGAATACGTGGGCACTTACAAGGTGAACGGCAGCAATTACGCCCGGGTATTCCAGGACAGCAAACATCAGTTCAAAGCCTTTACGCTGGGCGAGACCACCTATGACCAATTTGTCAAGCTGTACGGCGCCGGCGCGGAAGCGCTGATCGATTCCCCGGATACCTATTCCGGCAAAGCCATCCGCCTGACCTATGATTGGGGAACGGCCTGCTTTACCGATGTGGGCAGGATCCTGTTCTCGGTGAGCACCAATAACCCGGCCATGGTGGGCCCGGCGGGCAGCAAGGTGGGCATGAAAACAAGCGAGGTCACGGCGCTCTTCCGCGACCGGGGCCAGGCTGCCAACGCCAAGGGCAACCGGAGCCTGTACTTCAATGAGAGCGCGGGCTACGGCAGGTATTGGAAGGACAGCGAAACCACGGCGCACCTGGAATATGTGAGCTACCGGGAGAACAACGCCATTACCAGCCTGATCTATGAAATTGAAAACGATGTGGTTACGCGCATCAATATGACGCTTTCCGGAGAGGCCATCGAATAACGGAGGAGCCATGTATACCATCAGAAGAGCGGAAAAACGGGATACCGATATCGTGATGTGCCTGCTTTTGCAGGTGAATATGGTGCATCATAACGGGCGGCCCGATCTGTTCAGGGGCCCGGCTACCAAGTATTCACCGGAGGAGCTGGCGGTAATATTCGCCGATGAGCAGCGGCCTGTATTCGTCTGCGAGGATGCCGACGGGCAGGTGCTGGGCTACGCCTTCTGCGTACTTCAGCAGCATGTGGGCAGCCAGCTGATGACCGATATCAAAACGCTGTATATCGACGATCTGTGTGTGGAGGAAAAGGCCCGCGGAAAACACGTGGGCACAGCGCTGTATCGCCATGTGCTGGATTACGCCAGGAGCATCGGCTGTTATAACGTAACGCTCAACGTTTGGACGCTCAACCAGGACGCGATGCGTTTTTATGAGCGCTGTGGGCTGACTCCGCAGAAAATCGGGATGGAACAGATCTTGGGATCGTGATGGAGTGCGTTAAACAGCGTATTGTTACGTGGAAATTTGAAGGGGATGCGATAAGGGCCTGCACGTCCGGGGCCTATCGGCCCGCTCTACGCTGAAAGGCTGCCGCTGACAGCCTTTCTGCGCATCGACAAAGTCGATGCTTCCGTGAAAAGTGA
>JAFUDW010000084.1 GCA_017464225.1 Clostridia bacterium
AAGGCGCTGGCAAATTATCTCCAGGATGAATACTGTGTCCTCAGTCTTGATTTCCAGAAGATCAGCAAAGCAAGCTATCGGACGGAAGAAGCGTTCATCAAGACCTTCAGCCGAATTGTGCTGCAAAAGAAGAAGCAGACAGATATGCCTTCCGATATTGCCGCGCAGCTGAAGGACTATGCTAATCGTAAAGAAGATGAGGCCCTGCTTGACGAGTTGTTCAGCACACTCACAGAATGGTGCGAGATTTCGGCAAAGCCGATCGTGCTTTTGATAGACGAAGTAGATACTGCTGCAAATAATCAGGTGTTCTTAGATTTTCTTGCTCAGCTGAGAGCGAGCTATATCGAAAGAAGGGATGACCCGAGTGTCGGAGCGTTTCAATCTGTGATCCTGGCAGGCGTGACCGATGAGAAGCATCTGAAAGCAAGGATTCGCCCGGATGAAGATCACAAAGAAAACAGCCCGTGGAACATTGCGGCAGACTTTAATATCGACATGAGCCTGAGCGCAGACGGCATTAAGGGCATGCTAGACGAGTATGAAGCGGACCATCACACGGGGATGAACACGGAGACTGTAGCCGCCTACATTGAAAAGTACACCAGTGGATATCCGTACCTTGTTTCCCGAATCTGCGAACTAATTGACACGATGCTTGTTCCGGCGAAGTTTGCGTCCCTATCCGAAGCGTGGACGGAAGAAGGGGTGGACGAAACGATCAAGCTGCTCCTGGCTGATGGGAACAATCCACTTTTCGGATCTGTCATGAGCAAATTGGAGAACTATCCGACGCTAAAACCGCAGCTGCGCAGAATCCTGATGCAAGGCGATACGATTTCCTGGAACCCCTATGATAAGGAACAGGCGCAGCTTCGGATGTATGGCTTCATCAAAAACAAGAACAACACTGTGGCTATCGCCAACAGGATTTTTGAGATGCTCTTGTATCAGTACTTCCTTGGAGAGACAACCAAGAACGATGCTCTCCGTCAGGATGCCCTGCGGAACAAGTCTCTTTTCATTAACGATGACCACACGCTGAATATGCCGCTGATTCTGGATCACTTTGTGAAGACCCAGCGCCAGATTCATAAAGGGGAAGAAGAACACTTTCTGGAGAATGAGGGACGTGAGCGCTTCCTGACTTATATAGCGCCCATCGTTAATGGGACCGGAACTTACAGTATTGAGGAGCAGACACGCGACCAGCTTCGGATGGATGTGGTCATCCATTACATGGGACATCGCTACATCGTGGAATTGAAGATCTGGCACGGGCAGCGATACCATGACGACGGCGAAAAGCAGATCATGGAATACCTGGATCGGTTCGGATTGAACACGGGCTACATGGTCAGCTTCAACTTTAACCAGAACAAGGAGCCCGGTGTGCAGCGTGTGAATATCGGCGACAAGATTCTCTTTGAAGCAATGGTCTAAAACCCTCCCCCCGTAGGCAACTTTCCGACAATCCGGAGAGCGGCCTGCGGGGTTATTATTTATGTATACTGGCTAATGGAATCAATAACCCTTAAATTATTGCGAATTATTGCGAATTGTCTCGAAATACTTGACAAAACTCACGTGCGGGGTCTATAATCATTATGTATGAGTATGCAGAAAATTTCTGCTCATACGGCGTATATTGACAACAGAATAATGATTGTAATCATCGCAATGTGATGCAGAACATGGCTAAAAGGCGTCTCTCAAGGCTGTATTACCTCGGTTGTTTCCTGCTCGATTGAAACAGAGCAGCACAGGAAAAACGGTCAAAAAACCGGCAATAATTGGCTGGATTGCGGCAATTTCGGGCTAATCCTTGTGCAATTTGACCAAGAAATTTGCCCTCCTGTGCTGCTCTGCTTCTGGGGTGATCGATCATGAGGGCGGCACGGTGGTAACGCCCCGGGTGGCTTTCCATTTCCTGAGCGACGATTATACAGAAAATGAAACAAATTACTCCGCCGGGTATTTCAGCTTTGTGAATACGAACATGGAGTATCAGCATTCTCAGATTTTGCGGAACGGCGAGACGTTGGAGATGATCCAGAACCCTGTTAACAAAACCGATCCTGACCGCTATTTCTATGGCTGGTATATCGTGGATTACGTGAGCGAAAGCGACGGTACTGTTACCTATGCCTGGACGGAAGAACCGGTGCTGATCCCCTTTGGAACCGCTATATCCATCACGCCTGACACCGGCCTGAGCATCGGTGCTGATATCACCTGGTCAATGGGCGCGGCGGGCGGCACGGGCGCCCTGGACGGGGAGGGCAACGCCAATGTATACCTGGCGCCCATCTATGAGGATTACTACTTTGTCAATTTCCATCTGGGCCCCAAGGAAGAGCTGGGCACAGCGGAAGAACCGGGTATTGCCCTGAGCCTGATGACCCGTAAGCTGATCGTATTGGGCTCCGATGGGCAGGCAAGCATCCGCATTGGCAATATCAAGGCTGAAAGCCCGGATCCGGTACATAAGATTTTCACCGGTTGGGAAACCGTGAATACCCAAACGACGGAGGAGGGCGGCATAACCCAGACGACGCTGGTCACCAAAGAGGAATACATCACGATGGATACCTCGGGCAATGAAATTGACCATCCCTCCGGCGGCTATTATATCACCGTAAACGAAAAGAAGGATATAGACCTGTATCCCGTGTTTGCCGAAGCGCGCTGGGTGTATTTTAACACGGGCAAATCCGGCAACAACGCCACTTATGTGGGCGCTCAATATTTGCTCACCAGTAATAACGCGGACAACAGTACCTATTATTTCGATTCCCTTCCTGTAAGTCAGCGCAACGGCTTTGAATTCAAGGGCTGGTATTTGTCGCAGGACGGCGATGAAAACGGAACGGGCGACTGCATCACCGACCTGAGCACGATCGATACCGCAAATAAGACCATCGGGCTGGTAAGCAGCTACATCAAGTATGCCGCCGACGGCACGACGAGGCTGTGGGAGATCGTTGACGGCAAGCTCTATTTCTACAAGGCGATGGACGATCTGACGCTCTATGCCAAGTGGGAAGAGGTGGCAAATACCACCTACAGCGTCATTATCTGGAAGCAGAAGGTGACGGATGAGGTTGGCCTGGCCGACAGCGCCAAGACCTATGACTATGTGGCGGCGGACTCGCAGATGGATATCCCCGGCTTCTCCGGCCAGACCCTGCAGGACCTGATCGACGCAAACGCGCTCTCTCCGTTTATCACGACGGGCAGCAACGCGAAATATACCGGCTTCAGCTATGCCCGCACGACCATGACAACGGACACTGTGGCTGGCGATAAGACCACCGTTGTCAATGTGTACTATGACCGCGATGTGCATACGTTGACGTTTAGAGACTACACCTATACAGTATCTACAAACAATTCTGCAAACTATGGCTATGTAGAAGGACTTGGCTATATACAGTTAACACGGAATGGATACGCTTGGTCGTATGTCCGATATTCACCTGTTTCTTCTCCGAATACAAGGAATACATACTATGTCTTGTATAATGGAGAATACTATACAGCAACTTATTATAGTGGATATGGGTGGTATGTGAGTATAGATGGAAGCCTTTACTCCTACACTACAAATGCCTCTGTTTTCGGCTCATTATTGGAACGCACGACCGTAAACTACAACGGGACTCGATACACTCGTAGCAGCAATATGCAAGGTGTATTCTCTATTACGGCACTTTATGGTCAAAGCACAAGTGAGTATTTTAGTGAAGGTACAGCGCCTTTGGGGACAACATATCTTGGAGCAATATGGCAAGATGTAAGTACCCCAGTGTATTACACTCAGATCCTTTCGTCTGTCGGGTCTATGCCTGAGCAGGACGTCATATTCAATCTATACGGTAGCAATACAAGCAAAGCGGTTCACTATTATATTGAGTCTTTGGATCAGACTACCCCTGCCGATGGTACAAACCGTAGATCTTTCTCAATCAACGGGAGTACCGTTCTGTTTGACCATTTAAAAACGGTTCGCTTGTCTTATAACTTCCTGACTTATGACGAGGAATACCACGAGATTGATGGCTACGACAGAGACGATAATTATTCAGAACCTTACACCTTTTATACTTCAGGTGGCCTTCACAGAACATCCAGCATGGACGATGATAACTATTTGTATTATGTCCGCGTAAGAAAATCCCTGACCTTCGATGTCAACTACCCGAACATCACGGGGCTGGATTACTCAGCGGGCACAAGCTCTAACCTGACGGTATCCAATATCCCTTACGGTCAGTCCCTGGCGCAATACGGTCAGGTGGATGGCGAATGGTATTACGGAACAGGAGACAACCCAACGAATCGCCTTTATGGCCCAGCGAACTATATATTTGAGGGTTGGTATGAGGACGCCACTTGCACGGTGCCTTTCGATTTCAGCCAAACCATGCCTTCCGGCGATAAAATCGTTTACGCCAAGTGGACGCCTGTGAATTTCCGCATCAATATCAATCCGAACGGCGCGGTGATCGACCATAGCGATCAAAGCGCCTGGGGCGGCGGCAGCGCACACTATACCGACAAAGCTACCTATATCAATGCAGATTATGGCGTGGCGATTACGGAGTATCCCCTCACCCGCGAGTATGTTCCCATCTCAGATTCCGTCGCTGATACCATGAGCGCGAATGATGTGTATTACTACATGTATGCACAGTACTTTGATAACACCGGCCGCGGCTTGCCCGCCGACCTGCGAAACGCCCTGTATTTGACTGAAAGCCAGCTGCAAACCTATTATAATTACTATGTAGCGACCATACAGGCCAAACAGGCAGACGATCCTGACCGCTATAATGAAGTGACGGTTCTCGGTTATAATGCATGGAAGAATGACTACGTTTCCACCCAGAAGTACCGCAAAGCCTATGCAAATGAAAGATACGTCTTCCTCGGCTGGTATAAGAATAGCGAATCCATGCCGTACAACTTCTCTGACCCCGTTGACGGCACCTTTACGCTGACCGCGCGTTGGCGCCTGGACGGCGGCTACTATTTCCAGTATATCCCCGAATACCGCATGCCCAACGGCGTGCTGATCAACGGCGATATGAGCGCATGGCGCGATCCGGAGGAAGGCGCTACCTTTGCCGATCAGGCCACCGCCGTTACCTTGCAGCAGCCCACCGGCCTGACCGCCGATGGCGCCGTCGTGGAGGATGATTCCTACATCTTCCTGGGCTGGCGCATTGTGGATGAAAAGACCACGGTGGTGAACGGGAGAACGGTAACCACCTATACGCCCCTGGAAAAGGACGGCAATGGCGACGTGATATACCATAGAGAGGGCGAAGCTATCACCATAGACTCCCGCTATGCCGATTCCAACGGTCGTATTTGCCTGCAGGCCGTATACGAGGAGAAGGAAAGCTCGGTGCGCAGGCCTCACATTGCCAATCTGATCTTGGACGCTAATACCAACGGCTACATCACTGCAGACGGCAGTACCGAACTGAGCGTCAGCGATAACTTGGACAAACTGGGTGATGTGGGCATCGTGCTGCTCAATGTGGATGACGGCGCTGAAGAGATCGTATTTGGCGATATCCAGAGCAATATCTCCGTTCATTTGACGGAATACGCCGTCGAGCCCAATTACTTTAAGCACAGAGAGGGCTACTTCCTGCTGGGCTTTGATCAAAAGACCTCCGCCCTGGCCATTACGCGACTGGATCCCCAGACCGGCGCGGATACCGGGGTGGCGCAGCCCTACGTGCCCAATTATCCGGCGGACAGCGTCATTGCCGTGCAGCGCACCGACAGCGAAAGGCTGTATGCCATCTGGGAGCCCATGGTTTATCTGAACGTCGTCAATGATACAGGCGTGGGCCCGGTAACGTTCAGCCTGAGCGCCGCCGATGCCAGCGCCCTTTACGTGGTTAATGTAAAGGATGGATCGTACAGCCGCACGCCGCTCTCCAATTTGAACAATATCACGGTGAACGACGGCGATACGCTGATGCTTGCTATTCCCCAAGGCGCCGAAAAGGATATCACCATCAGCGGAACCAATACGCTGGGCGCCGGTCAGATCCTGTACTGGGATACCAAGCTCACCGTGGACGGCACGGACTATGATACCGCTGTAACCGGTACGCCGATCTCTTACGTGCATAATGAGGATACGCATGTGCTTGCAAAAGGGGGAGATGTAGACAATAATCAGCAGTTCACCATCAATGAAAAGCTGATCGTGAATAAAGATGGGCTGACTGTTACGTTTACTGCGGTTCAGCATGACCGAACGCTGGTTTTGCATGATAATTACCGCGAGGTCACGCAGGAAAAGTATTTTGCCGATCCGCTGGCGGAGGAGAGCTTTAACCTTTCCACACCCAGCACGCGTGTCGGTTATGAGTTTGTCGGTTGGGATACCGACCGCCTGCCGGATAATACGTCCGAAATACCGGATTTTCCTGTTGGCACGCCAATTGGCAATATCAAAACCTTCTTTGGCGATGAACAGATCAAAACGCTGTACGCTGTATGGAAGGGGAAAGCGGAACGCGGCGAAACACGGATCTTTAAGGTCGTTCCTGAACCGGGCAATCAGAGTAAGGAATTTACATTTACCGCGTCTATCACCGGGCAATACAAAAGAGATTCAAATAATAGCGATGTAAATCTTACCGCGGCTAATAATGCAAATGAAAATGTTTTGTCTCAAAACTTAACGTTGACAGACGGACAGTATTTGCTGGTTACAACATCGAAAGGCGTAGGCCAAGCGAATACAAACGGATGGCCTTGGATCCAAGCGGAAATTAAAAAATACACTGTTGGCGAACCAGATACGCTTGAACAGACAGTATTGCTGCGTTGGCAGAGCAGGGATAGTATTTGGGGCACCGTTACCTTTGACGGGTATGCGTTTATTAACGTTGTTGAGGCGGATTACAGCAGCGATCATTATTCTGCCAGCCTTGAAAAGACAGGCGAAACGGAAGCCGACGCGCTAACGCTTACCCAGGCGGAACGAAAGGTAAGTTGGACAAATACCGACGCAGGCGGCACGGTGATTTATACCAATGCCCGCCAGACTGCCAATGTTACCGTGAGAAAGGTACTGGCGGGGGAAAGCACCGGCAGCTTCCGCTATAACGGCAGCTATACTGTGGACGGAAAAACCACAACGCTCAGCGAATTTACTGTAAACGCGGATTCCTTCGTCACATTGGAGGGAATCCCGGTGGACGCCGTGCTGACCCTAACTGAAACGGTCAACCAGAATTATATTGTGGAAACCAGCTTTGCGAATGGCTCGGCGGATACCGATAGCGCTGCCGAAACGGTATCCTTTGCCGTGCCTGTGGGCGGCGAGACCGTCACCTTTAAAAACACGCTCAAATCATGGCCTGTGAAAATCGTCAAGGTCGATCAGGCGGGAAACATTGGCGTGGAAGCCCGATTCGATTTAACTCAGGGCGAGGCTTCCCTGGTGAGCGGTAAATATACTACGCCCACCAACAATGAAATTTATAATAATCCTCTGTATGTGGGTACCTATCAGCTTACCGAAACTTGGGTACAGGACGGCTATATTGGCCTCAGCACCCCTGTCACCCTGGCGTTGACCGGATCCGGCACGCTGACCAGCAGCAGTCCCCACGCGGTGGTGAGCGGCAATACATCCGACGGCTTCACTGTAACAGTATATAACCAGGCTACGGTGGATGTTGAAATCGCAAAGGAGCTCAATGATCCGCTCACCAGTCCCACTTTCACCTTCAACGTGGATTATGCCTATACGCTGAACGGCGAAAGCATCAGCGAGCGGAAGGTGGTCATTATAACGCCTGGGGAGAACAGCACCGTGGCTGTGCCCGTAGGCGCGTCGCTGACCGTGACCGAGCTGAACACCTACAGCGCTTATACCAGTTACAATACCACAGCTACAATGGAAGATGAGGATGGGACAGAGGTAGTCAATGCCGCTTCCGATTCTCATGCGTTCACCGCTGTCATAAACAAGGCCGGAACGCTCACCTTCACGAACACCCGCAAAGAGGTGCAGGTAACGGTGCGGAAAACCGTTCAGGGTGATGGCGGGAGCTTTACCTTTACTGCGACTGTCAAAAACAACGCCACCGTGCTGACCGGCTATGGCACGGATACGGTTCCGGTCAATGGCTTTGTGGCGGGCGTACAGAGCTTTACACTGTCTCCTGCGAAGGATGCCAGCGCTGAAAAGACGCTTACCATTCCCTACGGCGCTGTGATCACGCTGGAGGAAACGCCGGTGGAGGGTTATACAACCACGGTGGACGGAAACGAGACGGCCACCTATACAAGCGCTGCCATCACCGCGCCTGCGACTGTTGAGTTTGTCAACAGGAAATCTGCTAGAGTGACTATCACCAAACAGGTGGAGGGCGGTTTTGGCGACAGGCGCGCAAGCAATGCTTTCACCTTTACGCTGGTCAGCGTATATGGGGAGAGCGATGGGGAATACCAGCTGACCCAGGACGGCGTAACCAGGATCCTTAGCGCTGGGGGGACGACGAATACCTTTGCCTTGGCGCATGGCCAATCGGTGGAGATCGAGCTCCCGCTGGGCAAGGATATTGTGATCACCGAAACCAATGGGCATTATTCCACGGCCTGGACTTCTTCCGATGCAAATATAACCCTGACCGATGCCGATACAGCCACGGTGACGATCAACCTTTCCGGCGATGGCGCCATTACCGTTATCAATACCTTAGAGCCGCCTTCTCCCACCGGCCTGAACCTGCGCTTCGCCCCGTACCTGGCGCTGCTGGCCATGGGCCTGGCGCTGGCGCTGGCCGTCCAGGCCAGGCGCCGCAGGGAAGAAAACTGACCCCCGGGAAGGGGATGAACGCCTTTCGGACGCTCCGGCGCCGAGAGGCGTTTTTATGCATTGACAAAATGTCCTTCAAATTATACAATATAGACAAAACTTGCTGAAATGAAAAGGGGAAAGCGTATGACGATTGCCGATATGGTTCGCGTTCTGCACGCCAGGGTGCTGTGCGGAGAGGAGCGGCTGGATACCCCGGTGTTTACCGCCTGCTGTTCCGATCTGATGAGCGATGTGCTGGCTTTTGTAAATGAAAAAACCGTGCTGATCACCGGGCTCACCAACGCCCATGTGCTGCGCACCGCCGATATGCTGGATCTGAAATGCCTGGTATTTGCCCGGGGCAAGGTGCCCGGCGAGGATATTTTGGAGCAGGCCGACGAGCAAGGCCTGGTGGTGATCACCACCAAAGTGACGGCCTTCACCGCCTGCGGTTTGCTGTATGAGGCAGGGCTGCGCGGCGTGCCCATCGAATGGCCGGAAAGCGAGGATAGCAAATGAGCGAGCTGCTGCATAAAGAATATCCCGTGGAAATGGCCGATTACGACCACGCGGGGGAAGCCTCCGCCGATATCAAACGGCAGCTCAAGCAGCTGGGCGTGCCCGCCACCGTGCTGCGCCGGGTATCGGTGGCCAGCTATGAGGTGGAACTGAACCTGGTGATCCACTCCCAGGGCGGCGTGCTTACCCTGGAGGTCACGCCCGAAGCCGTACGCCTGATCAGCGCGGACCGGGGCCCGGGTATCCCTGACCTGGAGCTGGCCATGCGCGAGGGCTGGTCCACCGCCAGCGAAACGGCCCGCAGCCTGGGCTTTGGCGCCGGCATGGGACTGCCCAATATGAAGCGAAACGCCGATGATTTTAACATAGAAAGCGAAGTGGGCAAGGGGACCACCATCGATATGGGGTTCCGTCTGGCCTGATGTGAGAGGTCTTTACCATGGATGTGAAAACCCGTTATCATTCCGTGCGGCTGGATAAGGAGCTGTGCAAGGGCTGCACCAATTGTCTGATGCACTGCCCTACCGAGGCCATCCGCGTCCGCAAGGGCCGCGCGCATATATTGGACGAGCGCTGTATCGACTGCGGCGAATGCATCCGCATCTGCGATTACCACGCCAAGGTGGCCATCACCGACAGCCTGGAGGATCTGAAGCTTTTCCGCTATTCCATCGCGCTGCCCGCGCCTTCGCTGTACGGCCAGTTTCGCGGACTGACCGATGTGGGCGTGGTGATCGCCGCACTGAAACGGCTGGGCTTTGACGATGTGTTTGAGGTGGCCCGGGGCGCCGACGTGGTGAGCCGCGCCATATCCGAAAAGCTGCGGGAGCCCAGCCTGCCGCGGCCTCTGATCTCCTCGGCCTGCCCCACCGTGGTGCGCTTGATCCAGGTGCGCTTCCCCGATCTGATCCCCAACATCGTGGACGTGCGTCAGCCCATGGAGGTGGCGGCGGAAATCGCACGGGCTGAGTTCTGCAAAGCCCATGACTGCCGTCCGGAGGAGGTGGGCGTGTTTTTCATTACGCCCTGCCCCGCCAAAATGACGGCCATCGCTTCCCCGCTGGGCCAGAAAAAATCCGCTGTGACCAGCGCTATTTCCATGATGGAGATCTACGGCCTGCTGCGCCCGCTGATCAGCAAGATCCAGCGGGAGGAAAAGCAGGAGGGTACCAGCACCAGCTACGGCATCGGCTGGGCCACCTCCAGCGGCGAAACCCAGAGCATCTTCCAGGAAAACGCCTTGTGCGTGGACGGCATCCAGAACTGCATCCGCGTGCTGGAGGAGATCGAAAACAATAAGCTCAGCGATTTGACCTTCTTTGAGGGCAACGCCTGTACCGGCGGCTGCGTGGGCGGCCCGCTGACCTTTGAAAACAACTACGTGGCCAAAAACTCCATCCGCAAGCTGGTGGCCGTGGCCCGCGCCCGCAACGACGCCACGCCGCAGCAGAGCGTGACGGCAGCGGAGCTCAACAAATATCCCCTGCGGCTGGACGTGCCCATCGAGCCCAACACCGCCATGAAGCTGGACGATAACATCGCCGTGGCCATGCAGAAGCTCCAGCGGATGAATGAGATCATCGCCGAGCTCCCCGGCTATGACTGCGGCAGCTGCGGCAGCCCCACCTGCCGTTCCTTCGCCGAGGATATCGTGCTGGGCTATGCCAACGAAATGGAATGCATCCACAAGATGCGCGATAAGCTGCAGTCCATGGCCGAGCAGATGGTGGAGCTGGCCCAGACCAGAAGATAAAAGGAAAAGCGGCTGCGTCCTTGACACAGCCGCCCGCGGCAGATATATTCTGCTATATGTAACGATAGATCGTCAATGGAGGTAAACCTCATGAAAATCAAGGAGATCCTTCCCCTGATCGAGGCCCAGGTAAAAACCCCCGGGGCCAATCTGGATAAGGACGTGCTGTGCGGCTATACCTGCGATTTGCTCAGCTGGGTCATGGCCCACGGTCAGGAGGGCATGGCCTGGGTGACCGTGCAGACCCATATGAACGTCGTCGCCGTGGCGGCGCTGCACGATATGGCCTGCGTCATCATGCCTGAAAACATCCAGATGGAAAAAGAGAGCATTGATAAGGCCGCCGAGGAGGATATCTGCGTGCTGGAAAGCCCGCTCAGCGGATATGAGATCTGCGGCAGGCTGCACGCGGCCGGCGTTCCCGATAAAGACTGAGCCATGGATTACTTTGCCGACCTGCATATCCATACCTGCCTTTCGCCCTGCGGTGACGACGACAATACCCCCTGCAATATCGCCGGCATGGCGAAGATCAAGGGCTTGGATATCATTGCCATTACCGATCATAATACAGCCCGCAATCTGCCCGCGGCCCAGGAGGTCTGCGACGCCTACGGGCTGCTTTTGGTGCCCGGCATGGAGATCACCACCCGGGAGGAGGTGCACCTGCTGGGGTATTTTCCCGCGCTGGACGCCGCGCTGGAATTTAGCGAGATGCTGCGGGCGCACCTGCCCCAAAAGAAAAACAAGCCCAGCTTTTTCGGCAATCAGCGGGTGATGAACAGCGATGACGAGCAGATCGACGAGGAGGACGCGCTGCTGATCGGCGCCACCGATTTTTCGCTGTTCCAGGCCACCAAAAAGGTGGAGGAATTCGGCGGCGTGCCCGTGCCCGCCCATATCAACCGCGGCAGCCATGGGCTGCTGGTCAATCTGGGCTTTATGCCCCTGGATTACGATTATCCCACCGTGGAGGTCTGGCGCCATCTGCCCTGCGACGAGAGCGCGCTGCGGGGCCGTCACGTGCTGCATTCCAGCGACGCCCACTACCTGGGCGACATCCAGGAGAGGGAACACGCGCTGCGGCTCAATCACTGCACGGTGGACGATTTACTGGCCTGGATGCGCACAAAAAAGGATGCGTAAACAGGTTTTTCATGAACATCCAGTAAAAAATATCGCTATATCGATAAAAATGTATAAAAAAGTGCGTGCATTTCGCCCGCACTTATGTTACAATAAGCTGGTGTGTGTAATCAACCATGCATGAGCGAAAAAAAGGAGGGTTTTCCTATCATGCCGGACAATAAGGAAAAATTCGAGCAACTGAATCAGGTGATTGAGGAGCTCCGCGACCAGCCCGGTGCCCTGATGCCCGTGATGCAGCGCGCGCAGAATATCTTCGGCTGCGTTTCGCTGGACGTGCAGAAGGCCATCGCCGAGGGCCTGGGCGTTACGCTGAGCGAGGTATACGGCGTCGCCACCTTCTACTCCCAGTTCAAGCTCAAGCCCGCCGGCAAATACGTGATCAGCGTATGCCTGGGTACCGCTTGTTATGTAAAGGGCAGCCAGAAGGTGCTGGATCGTCTGAGCGAGGAGCTGAAAATCCCCGTGGGCGATACCACCGACGACGGTATGTTCACCCTGCAGGCCACCCGCTGCCTGGGCGCCTGCGGTCTGGCTCCCGTTATGACCGTCAACGAAGAGGTGTACGGCCGCCTGGTTCCCGAGGATATTCCCGGCATCCTGGCCAAATACAAGGAGTAAACAATGCGCGACCTGTCTCTGCATATCCTGGATCTGGCTGAAAACAGCGTTCGGGCCAAGGCCAGCCTGGTGCGCGTGGGCGTCAGCGTGGATGAAAACAAGCTGATTACGCTCACCATCGCCGACGACGGCTGCGGCATGGACGCGGCGCTGCTAAAGCGCGTTATGAGCCCCTTTGGCACTACCCGCACCACCCGAAAGGTGGGCATGGGCATCCCGCTGATGGCGCAGAACGCGCGGCTCACCGGCGGCGATATCGCCATCGAAAGCCAGGTGGGGGCAGGCACCACCTTTACCGCTACCCTGCACGGCGACAGCATCGACTGTCTGCCGCTGGGCGATCTGGCCGGCACGTTGGTATCGCTGGTCACCGCCAACCCTGAGGGGCCGGACTTTCTGCTAGAATGCGCCTCGCCCAAGGGGGAAATGGCCTTTGACACCCGCGAGGTGAAGGAGGCGCTGGGCGGCGTATCTCTGAACGAACCCGAAGTGGCCGCCTGGATGCTGGAAGCCATCCGGGAGGAGCTTGAACCGATTTTTGGAGGTGTGATCCTATGAAATCTATGGCTGAACTGGAGGCAATCCGTCAGCGCACCCTGCAGCGCATCAACCTGCGCAAGGAAGACGAAAACGAAAACGTCCGCGTGGTCGTGGGCATGGCTACCTGCGGCATCGCCGCCGGCGCGCGCCCTGTGATGATGGCCTTCATGGATGAAATCAACAAGCGCAGCCTGAGCCAGGTGACCGTCAGCCAGACCGGCTGCATCGGCATGTGCCGCCTGGAGCCCATGGTGGATGTATATCTGCCCGGCAAGGAAAAGGTGACCTACGTGCATATGACCCCCGAAAAGGTGGGCCGCGTAGTGGCCGAACACATCGTGAACGGCCGCCCCGTAACCGAGTTTACCATCGGCGCTGCCGAAGACAAATAACAGCTGACCGCTGAGGAGGAATTGCCCATGGATATCTATCGCGCGCATGTGCTCTGCTGCGGCGGCACCGGCTGTACTTCGTCGGGTTCTGCGCAGATCATTGAGCGGTTTGAACAGCAAATTCAGGAAAAGGGCCTGGACAGGGAAGTCAAGGTCATCCGTACCGGCTGCTTCGGCCTGTGCGAGGCCGGCCCCGTCGTCATTATTTACCCCGAAGGCACCTTCTACTCCCGCGTGAAGGTGGAGGATGTGGACGAGATCGTCTCCGAGCATCTGCTCAAGGGCCGTCCCGTGCAGCACCTGGTGTATACCGATCACGCCACCCAGGAGCAGGACGCCAATAAGCCCCTGGACGAGATCAGCTTCTATAAGCATCAGCACCGCATCGCCCTGCGCAACTGCGGCGTCATCGATCCCGAAAACATTGACGAATATCTGGCCTTCGACGGTTACAAGGCGCTGGAAAAGGCGCTGACCACCATGACCCGCGAGCAGGTCATCGACGAAGTGCTCAAGTCCGGCCTGCGCGGCCGCGGCGGCGGCG
>JAFUDW010000085.1 GCA_017464225.1 Clostridia bacterium
ATGCCGTCCGCCGTTTCGCCCAGGCTCTGCTGGTATTGCTTTACGCGGTCGGTCATGCCGCTGTTGAAGGTGCTGTTAAAATCGTCCGAGCGGTAGTAGCCCAGCTTCAAAAGCCCCTTTTTGGCGTCCAGCACGTCGTCGCCGTAATCGTTCTCCGCCAGGTCGCGGTACTGGCCGTCGCCGCCCGCGCCCTCGGCGGGGATTTCGGCGGCAGCGCTCACGGGAGAGCCGTCGGCCATAATGGCCGCGTCGCTGAACAGCACTGCCTGAGTATAGGCGTCGGCCACGCCCGTGCGGGTCAGACCGTTCATATACTGAAAGGTTTCCACCACGGGCCCGGCGGACTCGTTGAACACATCGTTCAGCGAGCTGGTGCGGTAATACCCCAGCTCATACAGCCGCACCTTCAGGGCCTTCACATCGTTGCCCACGCTGCCTGATTTGAGCATCCGGTAGTTTTCCTCGGCAAAGGCGGTGCAGGACAGGAGAAGCATGCAGGCCGTCAGCAGCGCGAAAATACGTTTTTTCATTTATTTTAACCACTTTCCCGCGCTCAGGGATTCGCCGGTGAAAAAGCTGTCCACGAATTCCAGGCGCTGTTTCATATAATCGTATATATAGCTCAGCTCGGTGGCCGGACGGAAGGAGAAGGTATCCTTAAAGTTGGGCCAGGCCGCGGCCTCCCGCTCCCATACGCCGGTGGCGTCCAGCTCGTCGTAATACTGCTGGAACAGCGACATGATGTGCTCATAGGAGAATACGGTATCCTTGTACTGCTGCCACTTTTGACGGCACAATTCGTTAAAGCCGCCGGGATTGTACTTGACCAGCCACTCAAACAGGTGGTTGCTGCTGATAATATCCACCTCGCGCTTGCTGGCGTCGTTGCGGCGGCCAAAGGAGCCGTCCATATCCCAGGGGATCAGGCGATAACGCGGATCCTCCGTTTTGTCGTCCATCACAAAGTACAGGTTTTTGATCATGTTGCCGGTGGCGCCGGTGGCGGTGATATACACGTAATAGGCGGCAAAGTTATCGATATCGATATAATCGCCGATGTGGGCGGTAAAGGTGTTGGCGTCGGAATTGACGGCGAACTGGAGAAAATCATAAAATCTGTCCCAATCGGCTGCCGTCATATCGCCGGGCTTGGGATATTTGAGCTCCATGTTATACCAGATTTCGCTGTCGCCCGGCAGTTTTTTGCCCACGGTGGAAAAATCCATCAGGTTCACGCCGCTGGCCTCAGCCTGCACAGAGCGCACGATCTGGCCGTTTTCCTTGTCAATGGCCACCTGCTTGCGATCCAGCCGCTCGTTGAGGCAATACAGGCCGATGTACCTGCCGTTCATGTACACTTCGCAGAATTTTCCCTCGATGGCGCCGGAGCGGGCGGGATCCCAAGGCAGGGTATAGAATTCCTCCCACAGATCCATGGCCACTGAATTGCGCAGGCGCAGCATATCGTTCATGGCGCCGCACAGGATCCAGTCTTCATCCTTGCGCAGGCCCAGCAGGGTGGTTTTGTATTTTTCACCGTCCTGCCACAGGTGTACGGTATAATTGTGCTTTTTGTAGTTCAGGCTGCTCTGGCCCCGATAGCCGATGGTGATCTCGTATTCCGTTACGGCGGCCGGCTGGCCATGGATGGCGTAATCGGGGTCGACCACCGTCATGGTGCCGGGCACCTGGTTTTCATATAGATCGCTGCCGTGATATTCCACAAACACCAGCGGCAGGGTGGACAGCTTTAAATGCATCACGGTGCGCTGGCGCTTGGTGGCCAACTGGATGGTGATATCCTCGCCCAGCGTTACCTGCGCGGGCTTATCCGCTGTAATCAGCTGCCCGCCCACATCGATGGTGGTCCAGGGATCGCTGGAGGGAAAGTCGATCACGATCTCGCCGCCCAGAGCGCTTACCGGACAAAACCAGGTCACCGCCGCGCCGGTCTGGCTGTCCTTGAGCGCTTCCATACCGTCGATCACCGGCACGGTCAGATCGCGCACATATTCGCGGCCATCCTTTTTGTAGGCCGTATTGCCGTTTACGGGCGTATCGCCGCCCAGCACCAGCGTAACAACGCCGCGCTCGGCCAAAGCGTGCGCCCCCGTCAGCAGGCAAACCAGGAGGATCATCAGGAAAAATGCCCGTTTCAACGCATAATACCTCACTTTACCATAGTCATATCCATGATACACGATGGCGGGAAAAGATGCAAGGGAGAACGGGATATTTAACATTTTATGGAAGAAATTATAAAATGCCCGCTCTTCCTGTGGGGGAAGAGCGGGCGCTGGTTTTTTTACAGCCCCCAATATTCCGCTTGGGATTTTACTTTTTGAAAACCGTTCCGCTCAGGATATCCTGGGTGCCCTTGCTGTTGATGGTTTTGCCCTGGGCGTCCACGGCGATGGCGCCGCCGGAAACCGTTACGTCCTGCTGGCCCTGGATGGCGTCGTCGCCGGCAGTAATGGAGATATCGCCGCCCGCGATGTATACGTAGCCCTTGCCGGGATCGTCGGCGTTGTCGGCCTTGATTCCGTCCTTGCCGGCGTTCAGGGTGATTGCGCCGCTGCTGATGGCCACGCTGTCGTCGCCCTTGAGGGCGTTTTTGACCGCCGTCACGCTGACGGCGCCGGACATGATTTTCAGATCGTTGTGGCAATCGATGCCGTTGTTGTTCAGGCCGATGACGTTCAGTTCGCCGCTGCCGTTGATGGTCAGATCATCCCGGCTGCTGATGCAGCCCTTGGGCGCTTTTTCAAAGGCGCGAGCATATACGGCGCCGTCGGTCAGGGTGTTTACGCTGCCGGGGGCCAGGGTGAGGCTCACCTTATCGGCGCTGGTCACGTACAGCGGCGCCGAATCGGCGCAGGTCAGCGTCAGCCCGCCCAGCACCAGCTGGGCCTTTTCTTCCTTGGACAGCGTGACAACGATCTGGCCGTTGCCGCACTCGCCGGACAGCATGTAGGTGCCGGGGGCGGTGATGGTCACCGTGGTGCCCTCCGCGCTGGCGCCGCTGCCGTTGATCAGCACGCCGTCGTTGTTGAAGGTGATGATCACAGCCTCGGTCCAGTTATCCCGTTGGTCAAAATTGGTGAATACGTCAGAATAATCGGCCGCCAGCGCGGGTACGGCCAGCAGGCACAGCGCCAGGATCAAAATGAAAGCTTTCTTCATGGCGAAATCGCTCCTTGATCAGATTACGTCCTCATCATATCATTTTGGCCCATTAAAAGCAAGCCGAAGCCGGCCCTGGCGCGTGAACAGACCGGGAAAAAACTGTAAATTTTTCCGGAATGAACGATCCTTCTATAATTACAACCAGCTTCGGATTAGGTTTTCCTGCTCCGGAGTGAGCGTAAGAGGCCTGCCGTCCACCACCGCGCGGACGCCGGCAGGCTTTTTGGCGTGGCCTTTGCAGCCATGGGCGCAGAAGTCCCGGGAAAGAGCGGCGTCGGGGCCGTTGAGCGGCGCGTCCAGGGCGGAAAGCTCGCCCGCGTCGGGCGTCGACAGCACCAGATCGGCCAGCGCGGCGGCGTCTCTGTCCGGGTGCAGTACGGGCAGGCCGTTCAGCTCCCGGCGGTCGTTGGCGATCACGCCCGAAACAGCCAGCGTGCGGCCGTTTACGCGTTCCAGGGCGTCGGCTTCGCCATGGGCCGCCACAATGCGCGGCACGGGCAGATCGTAATCGCCCTCGCAGATCACGACGTCAAAATCGGTGTAATGAGCCAGGATTTCTGAGGAGGAGAGTTTCCGGGGATAGAGCAGCACGGTTTCCTGCTCGGCGCGGATGCCCACCAGCTCGGAGCCCGCCCGGGTATGCCGGTCGGTATTGCTGCCGGGCTTGTCCATATGGAAGGTGGGGCAAAAGACCGTTTTTACCGTTGCCGCCCGCAGACCGCGAGATTGGAGCTCGTTCAGCAGCGATTCCACCAGCGTGGTTTTGCCCGCGCCGCGAACGCCTACGATCGTTACGATTTTCATCTGTCATTCTTCCTTTTTATGCATGATCAGCGCCGCGACGCGCTGCGCCATGTCCCCGCGGTTGCTTTCGTCCACCGTGATCACGGTCACGCGGGGATGCTCCTTGATGAACTGATGCCAGGCCTGATCCTTGCGGAGCACGCCCAGCACCGGGATATCTCCGTCCAGGCAGGCCCTGATCTCATCCTGGAAAACCAAGGCGTTCTTTTCCAGATGACCGCACTCGTCCATCAGGATCACGCCCTCGGGATGCAGCCTGGCCTCCCGCAGCAGGGCGGAGCCCAGCGCGTCAAATCTGTCGGAGAGCGGACGCATTTTGCCGTCCCGCAGTTCGGCCACCATGCTGTCCTCCGAAAAGTTTTCCGGATCGTTAGCGGGCGTTATGTAGAGCGAGCTGCTGCCCCGCTCCCGGGTGAGGAACCGGGTACGGAAGCCGTATACCGGCCTTCCCAGCAGCGCCAGCGCTCCGTTGACGGCCCGGCTTTTGCCCACCTGCCGGTCTCCCGTTAAAAAAACATGCATGCGCTTTTCCTTGCCTTATCTTTTGATACATCTATATTATAAACGCTGAGGGCGCCGTTTGTAAACCACTTGAATTATGGCTGAAGATGCATTATAATATCGAAAGTAAAGGAGGGCCGTGCGGTTTGTTTAATATCGGATTTGCAGAGCTTTTGCTGATCCTGGTCATCGCCTATGTGATCGTAGGGCCCAAAGACCTGCCCAAGGTGGCCCGCTGGCTGGCGCGGCTGGTCAAGAGCGCCCGGCGGATGATCCGGGAGCTCAAGGCCGAGGTGGGCTGGGACGATATGATGCGGGAAACCGAGGACGTGCGCACGGATATTGACCAGACCCTCAAGGAGGCCGACGTTACAGCCGATCTGCGCGACGCACGCAAGGAGCTGAACAAGAGCATCGGCGAGGCCAAGAAGGAAACGTTTAAAAAGAACTGAATGCTTGTAAAGCGGGAGGAAATACGAAATGAGACTGGGAACCACTGAAATCATCCTGATCATCGTGCTGGCGCTGGTGCTTTTCGGCGGCGGCAAGCTGGCCGGCGTGGGCAAGGCCCTGGGCAAGAGCATCAAGGATTTTAAGAACGAAGTGAAGGAAGACGACAGCGATAAAGAAAAAAAGGCTGACGGCGAGCAGAAGGCCTGAGTATGGCAAAGGAGCAGACCGTCCCTGAAAACGCGGAGGAAAGGGAGCTGACGCCCCAGGAAAAGCGCCAGTCGCTGCTTTCCCATCTGCTGGCGCTGCGCAAGGTGCTGGTGATCAGCGCGGCGGCGGTGGTGATCGCCTTCGCGTTGGTTTTCTATCTGGCCATCGATCAACTGATGGCCTGGATCATCGGGCCCATCCAGGCCCGGGGGATCGAGATCATCTATACCGCCATGTCCGAGGCGCTGGTCACCAAATTCAAGGTGGCCCTGATCGCCGCGGCCATCCTGGCCAGCCCGGTGGTGATCTGGCAGGTATGGGGATTTATCAAACCCGCACTGTATCCCAAGGAGCAGCGCAGCTTTCGGTTGCTGTTCGTGATCGCGCTGCTGCTGTTTCTGCTGGGCGTAACCTTTTGCTATTTTGCGGTGTATACCCTGGCGGTGGATTTCTTCCTGATCCAAGGCGACGGCCTGGCTACGCCCATGCTGTCCATCGATAAATACGTCAGCTTCCTGTTTGGGTTCATCGTGCCCTTTGGCATTGCTTTCCAGCTGCCGGTTTTTCTGTATCTGACCACGCGCATGGGCTGGACGAACGCGAAAATGCTCTCCGGCAAGCGCAAATACGTGATACTGGGCATCTTCGTGCTGGCCGCCATCCTGACGCCGCCCGACATTGTATCCCAGGTGGCGCTGGGCGTGCCGCTGTGCCTGCTCTACGAGATCAGCATCCTGGTGGCCAGGCTCACCAAACCCCGGGAAAGGGAATAATGAATATAAACAAAAATATACAAACGGCGCTCCACAGGGGGCGCTTGTTTTTTATTCATTTCACGATTGTTAAAAAATTGCGTAACTCTTATGAAATCGCTTGTATTTTTTTTTTTTTTTTTTTTTGTTATAATTTTACATGCATTCCAATGCTTGGAGGGAGAATAATTATGAGGAAGATTCTGTGCCTGCTCCTGGGGCTCCTGGTGCTGAGCGCGGCTGCCTTCGCGGTTGCTGAAGAAACGGAACCCGCGATATATCTTTCCTGCGACAGCGATACTTATCGCGCCGGGGATACCGTGCAGATCACGTATGAGATCTCCGGAGGCGCGCAGCCTTACAGGGATGTCCGGGCCGAGGTCACCACGCACAAGATACTGGAAAAATTTCCGCCCATGAGCGTTGAAGACGAATCCCAGGTCTATGTGAACAGGGAGCTGGCGGTGGACGGCGCCTCCGGCGTGATCACGCTTGAAGCGGAAGGATACTATAATCAGCTGAATCTGTGGGTGACCGACGCCGAGGGCAAACAGGGCTACGCGTATATTTCTTTCCGGTGCTTTGACGACGCGCCGGTGCAGATCCCTGTAACGGTCTTGCTCCAATATAAGGAGACCTCGGTCGCCATAGGCGAAACGCTGACGGCGGATTACATCATCGGTTCCGATGCGGTCAGCGAGGTGCGGACGTTCTGGGAGTATATGATGTTCGGCGGCACTCTGGGGTTCACCGAGACAGAATATAACGCCGGAAACACGGGCAGCACCGCCATTACGCCAGAGTATGGCGACGCGGTGCGTCTGCGCATGTCCTTCTATTATCAGAACGATTATTATGATCTGATCTTCGCGCCCATTCCCGTGACGGGCTCGGATATTGAGCAGATAGAGGCGGTCGTCCGCGCCGATACCGAAACCGCCGTCGCAGGCGATATCGTCAACTTCCACTATGAAATCAGCAAGGGCTTCGGCAATTATGAGGTTGTCCGGTATCAGCTGATTTACAACAGATACGACGATTACAACGGGCATTACGGCGATTGGATCGACCTGCCGACCGACGCCAGCGGCGATATACAGATCGAGTTTGAGCCCGGCTGGTACCGGTGCTGGATCGATATGCAGGTGCGGGACGATCACGGACTCTGGATGTGGGGGAACGCCGACTCCTCCATGGTGTTCGCCAAAGAGCTTTCCGTATCCTTTGCGCCCGATAAAAACAGCTATTCCCCGGGCGAAACGGCCAGCGTTGATTTTGAGATCAGCGGCGGCGCCGAGCCCTTCCAATATATTGAAACGTACTGGCAAGTATCCGGATATTACGGCGACGGCGAGTATTCGGTCGATATCAACGGCAGGCTGAATCAAACGAGCTGGGACGCTCCCCAGGGCGCCGACAGCCTGCTGCTGGAGGGGTACAATTCCATTTCCTTTACGGTCAGCGCGATGGACGCCAACGGGACGACGATCAATGATTCCTATTATATCCCGCTGATGACGATGGGGAACAGCGATCTTCCCTTTACCTACGATATCGGCTTCTCCGGGCAGTCGGTCAACGCCAATGAAACGCTGACGGCTACCTACAGCATCGCGGGCGATATAGAGCGGGTAAGCTATCGATGGATCAATCTGGTTGGCACAAGCTACTACCATTACGACAGCACGCTGTATCCGCTGGACGGTCTGTCGGGCAGTGTCAACTATTCCAGCGACACGGGCGACGCCGTGCGGCTGGATCTGGCGGTCACCGACAGCCGGGGCGTCAATTACGTGATCCACTGTCCCCGGATCCCGCTGACCGGCGCTTCCATCAGAAGCGTCAGCGTTGATCTGAATACCGAGAGCACGGTGATCCTTCCCGGCCAGACCTTTACCGTGGATTATGCCATCACCGGCGGCACGGGGCGTTACGAGGACGTATACTATTATTTCAGCTACAACGATTTGGACTATAACTGGGGGCAGACCGGCTATGTCGGCGTGTACCAGAGCAGCGGCGCTGTCAGCATCCTCTTTGAGGACAATTGGCGTTCCGGCGAATTGGTCTTCATCGTAAGCGATTCCGATCCCGATCTCTCGAGCTCGGCCTATCTCTCGTTCAAGCGCGATTTCCAGGTGGAGGAGCCGCTGACCTTGAGCCTGTCCGTGGATCGGGAAAGCTACCATCCCGGCGATCCCGTCACGGTGTCCTACAGCGTGACGGGCGGTCTGCCGCCGTACAACTACAGCCTGGACTGGAGGGGCGAGCAGCGGTTTGACACCGCGGGCGCAAACTATACGATCCGGCCGGTCAATCTGTATCATTATGAAACGCTCAACGAACCGGAGGGGACCTTCACGCTGACGGACACCGAGGGGATGAACGGCATCAACCTGACGCTGATCGCCAGCGATTATACCGGAGAAAACAAAACGGCCTCGCTTGCCCTGACCGCCGACGCCGAAAGCTACTCGGCCGCGCCTTTCAACATCAGCATCGAGATGGACAAGACAAGCGTGGCGAAGGGGGAGACGATCACGGCGCGGTTCTCCGTGAGCGGAGCGGAGTTTATTCAGTACGCCTGGATCAGCACGAGCGGATCCGATAACTATCCGATAGGGAACATGGTCTATATTGAAGGCGGCAGCGGAACGGCCTCCTTTGCGCCTGAAAAGGGCGACGGCGCGGCGCTGGTGCTGATGGCCATGGGCGGTCCGCGGACGGGATATACCAGCTATACCATACAATCCAGCACCGTTCCGCTGACAGACGCCGGGGATTACGTGCCGCTGCAGGCGACGCTGCAGGCGCTGCAATCGGTAACGCAGCCCGGCCGGACGATCAGCGCCCGTTACGCCATTCAGGGCGGTATCCCCAACGGCGAGGGGCTTTATACCGTGACCTGCTACGCCCAGTACATCCCCGCGGAGGAGGCCGGCGTATCGAACGCCTGGATAACGGACGACTTCTACAGGTACGTTTACAGGCTCCCGGCGGGCGAGGGCACGGTGGAGGCCGTTGTGCCCGAGAACGCGGCAAAAGTCCGGTTCCTCATGCGCGTGGCCTCCCAGGACGGCTTGATCAAAAACGTCTATTCGGAGCCCATTGACATAGGCGATGAGCCCATCACCTTGACCGTCAGTTTCTACAACCCCGAATCCGACGCGGCCAGAGTCGGCGCGCCGGTCGAGGTCAGCTACAGCGTCGGCGGCGGCAGCGGGCAGTATCGCAATATCCGACTAACCGTCGCTCCGCAGGGCGAAAACCGTCGCGCCAGCTACGCGCTGTCCGGCAGCGAGGGCACGGTGACGTACCTGCCCGTCGTGGAGGGATATACCGATTTCATCCTTTCGGCGGAGGACAGCGAGGGCGCCGCTAAAACCTATACGGCTGAACTGAACGTGGGCGTTGGCTCGGTCAGCACGCTCAGCCTGCCCGCCCGGCTGACGGCGGTGTCCAGGGAAATGCTGGCCGGAACGGCTGCCAGGCAGGTGATCATACCTGAGGGCTGCCGTTCCATCGAAGCCCACGCCTTCGCCGGAAGCGGCGCGCTGCGGATCGTTGTTCCCGATTCGGTCACCGAGATCGATGCCGACGCCTTTGCGGGCTGCGACGCCGACCTGCTGCTGGATTGCCGGGAGGGAAGCGGCGCGGCGAGCTTTGCCGCCGCCCACGGCATCGCGTATACGCAAAGCGGCGATTGAGCGATAAGGCGGCATGATTCATTTTTTTCCGCGGTATCCCTTGGCGCGTATGCCGGGGATATCGCGGATGTTTTTTGACTGCATAAATGTATTATTATTAATAATTGTTTATTTAAGACTGGATTAGTTTGCGCTAACAGGTAAAAATATAGCCCAAATGTGCCCATTATATGCCATACCCCCCTTTTCAAAATGCATAAAATGTGCTAATATACATGTATAATCAAACACTGCTCCGAGTCTGGGCTGACCCCCGCGGCCGCCCAGGCCAATGAGTGTCCCCGGCGACGGAGGCGCTTGCCTTTTGCGAAGGAGCCCGGCTTATTTCCGACCGCGGCATAGGCGTATGCTGTATTCAGGTACGGATAAAGCCGGGTTTTGATGATGCGACGCGCGTTTATATTTGCAAGGAGGAGTTCCATCATGGCTGAAACAAAGGATCGCAAGAGCTTCCTCGATAAGGACTACACCCGCCGCCAGTTTTTGAAGCTGTCCGGCAAGAGCCTGGCTGGTCTGGCAATTTCGACCTCCATGCTCAGCCTCATGGGTGTGACTCAGGAAGCGATCGCAGAGGACAAGGTGCGCTTGTGGGCGTTCCCGCAGGGCCTGCTTGTGGTCAACGAAGATCGCTGCGTGGGCTGCCAGCGCTGTGAAATCAACTGTACCCTGACCAACGACGGCTGTACTTCCAGCTACATCTCCCGCGTTAAGGTGACGCGCAACCTCTTCTCCAGCCGCAAAGGAACCGGCCTGTACACCGATGATCCCTGGACGTATTTCCCCGATACCTGCCGTCAGTGTGAAGAACCCGCCTGCGGCAACGCCTGCCCCATGGAGGCCATCTATGCGGATCAGAGCGGCATCCGCCGCGTGGACGAGGGCAAATGTATCGGCTGCGGCGCCTGCGCCCAGGCCTGCCCCTGGCATATGCCCACCGTGAACCCCGTCACCCACAAGTCCTCCAAGTGCATCATGTGCGGCGCCTGCGTGGAGGGCTGCCCCTCCGGCGCGCTGTCCATCATTCCTTGGGATGCCGTGGTGGCCGCCTCCCAGGCGCAATAACGGCTGGGCTATCAGCATGATTTGAGGAGGATATAATATGTCTGTTAAAAATGGCATCAACGGCTGGGCCGGCAGTATTCTGCGCATCAATCTGTCCACCGGCGC
Source organism: Clostridia bacterium (assembly GCA_017464225.1). Next base: position 10,778 of record JAFUDW010000085.1, read on the forward strand.
TATCACCACCGAGGATACCCTGCCCAAGTTCCGCCCCTATGTTGGCGGCATGGGCATCGGCTACAAGGTCATCCTGGACGAAGTTCCGCTTACCACCAAGGCTTTTGACGAGGCCAACAAGGTGATCTTCGCCGTCGGCCCTCTGACGGCTTCCGGCGCGCCATGTTCCGGCCGCACCACCATCACCTCCCTTTCCTCCTGGTCCAAGGGCCTGTCCATTCTGGACGCTCATATGGGCGGACACTTCGCTCATAACCTCAAGTATGCGGGCTATGACGCCATCATCATCGAGGGCAAGAGCGATAAGCACGTGTACATCAAGATCGACGATGATAAGGTCACCCTGGAGGACGCCAGCGAAGTCTGGGGCAAGGGCACCTTTGAATCCAACAAGCTGGTTGCCAAGGCATGCGGCGCGGAGTTTGACGTTTGCTCCATCGGTATCGCCGGCGAGAATCTGGTGCCCATGAGCACCATCATCACCTCCCGCGGCAATTCCGGCGGCGCCGGCATGGCAGCCATCCTGGGCTCCAAGGGCGTGAAGGCCCTGGCCATCCGCGGCACCGGCGCCGTGAAGATCGCCCGTCCCCAGGAGCTCAAGCTCCTCTCCAACTACATGATCAAGGATCTGGTGGGCGGCAACAACCATCACAACGTCCCCCGTGTGCCTCAGACCTGGGCCGAATACAGCGCCACCGTCAACAACCGCTGGCAGGGCGCGCCTGGCCGCGCCTGGGAAAAAGCGCCCCACGGCCCCGTAGATACAGGCGAACAGCCCAGCGGTCAGATCAACGTGGCTGCCTTCCGCTGCACCAAGGGCGTGCAGGAATTTGGCGAGATCGCGCTGAAGTATCTGGTCAAGCAGGGCGGCTGCTCCTCCTGCCCAGTGCGCTGCTATTCCGAATACCAGATGGATGTGCTGGCCGATTACGACCTGCCCACCCACACTTCCGATACCTGCATCCCCATGTCTGGCCAGAATGGCTTGTTCATGGGCTATAAGCACGACTTTGAGGTGGAAGGCGACGCCAACATCATCCTGGCCGGCGCCGGTTCCCGCGCCATGGACGATTACGGCGTGGATAACAACTATGGCAACCTGAATCGTGACTTCATCCGTCTGTATAAGAGCGGCCTGCTGAAGGAGCACATGACCGAGGAAGAATGGAACGAGGTTCCCTGGGAGCTGATGGAGGCCGGCGATCCCCGCTGGCTGGTGGAGTTCTGGAAGCGCATGGCCAGCAACAAGGGCGTCTGGGCGGATATTGCCAGCGGCAGCTACTTCCTTTACAAGAAGTGGGGCCTGGACGACGCCAGCAAGAACAGTGCCGGCCTGAACTTCTACGATGATATAGACAGCAACAACACCAACGTGACCTATAATGGCTATCCTAAGCATCACTCCGCCGAGGACGCCTGGCAGAGCGGCCTGCTGTACAACCTGATGTACAACCGCGACTGCATGGATCATGTGCTGACCAACTTCGTGCGCAGCGGCTCTCCCTTCGAGGAAGTCATCAAGCCCGTCATGGAAGAGTACTTTGGCGAGGGCGTTGTGGACCCGCCCAAGAACTACACCCCCATCAACGACGCCAAGATCCGCTTGGCCAAGTGGGCTTTCCTGGAGAAGCAGTGGCATGACAGCGCCACCCTGTGCAACTGGATGTATCCCATGACCTTGGCCACGTCGCCCAAGCGCCGTTACCGCGGCGACCTGGAGCTGGACGCCAAGTACATGAGCGCCGTGCTGGGCGTGGAGTACACCTACGAAGACCAGATGTTCGATATGGAGCGTATCTCCCATATGCTCCGCGGCATCACCGCCATCTCTTTCGCCATCAATGAGGGCAGCAAGAACCTGCGCCTGGATCACGACGCCATCCCCGCCTGGAACTTCGATAAGGATCCGGATATCCCCGTCTTTACCGAAGGCACCGATAAGATGGACCGCGAAGACATGGAAAAGGCCAAGACCATGTTCTACGAGGCTATGGGCTGGAATACCGAGACTGGCGTCCCCACCCGCGAGACGCTGCACAAGTTCGGCCTGGACGACCTGGCCGCCAAGATGGACGAATACGACCTGCTTTAATCACAGGACCCATCACGCGGAGGGCAGCGGATCATCCGCTGCCCTCCCTTGAAAAGGAGATCATATGGCTCTGTTTGGAAGAAGAAAGCCGGGCTTTGCCAAGGAAGTGGAGCTCAGGCCCAGCGAGATCCCCGGCGAGTTCAGCGATAAGAACGATCCGGCCTTGAATGATAATCCCAAGGGCGAGGACAAGGAAGCCTTCGCCGCCGCAGCCCAGGCCGTCATGGGGGAAGTGCCCGCCGCGGCTGAAGCCCAGGCGGAAAAGCCCGAGCTGTTTGCCTATATGCAGTCCTTGCCCGAGGTGAACGATCCTTATCCGCCTTCGGAGGCCGAGCCCGAGGCCGCGCCGGAGCCCGAGCTGACCCCGACCCAGACGCTGGCGGCCTATATCAGCCAGCGCACCGAGGCAGCCGAGCTGACGCCGCTGTCCCTGTTGCGCGGCGAAATTGAAAACGCCGACGAGCTGCTGGCAGCCATGGCTGAGGACGATACCTGCCGGACCATCGCCACCGTTCAGGGCGCGAAGGAGGTTTATTATTACGACAGCGAGATCATGACGAAGAATTACGCCATGATCGCCATGCTGATCGCCGATAAGGATCTGCCCCGCACCATGGCGGAAATGGTTCGCTGGAACTGCAAGACATACCCTTCGCCCACGCCCAAAGCCTATTTCAAGCGCCATCCCTACTACATGACGGACGAGCAGCTGGATGTGGCGGTCAACACCATGGCTAACGATGAAAAATACCGGGATATAAAGTGCTTTGTCAGCGGCAAGGGCGAAACCTATCTGTACTCTGACATGGTAATGTCCGAGCGCTACGCCAAATCCCTGGCGGATTTCGCCGAGGACGAGGAAAACAGCTGATGTTTGAACGAGGCGTGCGCGCCATCCGATTCCAGAAATAAACGCGAAGCCCCTGCCCCGGCTTGTTTCCGGCAGGGGCTTTTGCGCGCGGCAAATCGGCGCAAGGAATGAGTATGCTGTAGGAACGGAAGGATTGTCCAATATGGTGTTAGTTGGTACTAACTGGTAAAATTAAATGCCAAAAGGCGCAAATATTTGTGATTATCCCCTTTTCAAAACGATAAAGATATGTTAATATAAATTATAGAAATCAAACGTTGCTCCGAGTCTGGGTTGACCCCCGCGGCCGCCCAGGCCAATGAGTGTCCCCGGCGACGGAGGCGCTTGCCTTTTGCGAAGGAGCCCGGCTTTTTCCGACCGCGGCATAGGCGTATGCCGTATTGGGGTACGGATAAGGCCGGGTTTTGATGATGCCCCAAAGTTCTATATTTGCAAGGAGGAGTTCCATCATGGCTGAAACAAAGGATCGCAAGAGCTTCCTCGACAAGGATTACACCCGCCGTCAGTTTTTGAAGCTGTCCGGCAAGAGCCTGGCTGGTCTGGCTATTTCGACCTCCATGCTCAGCGTACTGGGTGTGACCCGGGAAGCCGTGGCTGAAGACAAGGTGCGCCTGTGGGCGTTCCCTCAGGGATTGCTCGTAGTCAACGAGGATCGCTGCGTGGGCTGCCAGCGCTGCGAAATCAACTGCACGCTGACCAACGAC
>JAFUDW010000086.1 GCA_017464225.1 Clostridia bacterium
ACCCTGTGCTACTTCCTGCCCACCTGGGGCCTGCATTACACCCTGAAGCCCAACTGCGTGGCCGGCTGGGATGCTGAGAACCCCGACAGCGAAGAGAACATCAAGAACGCTACCGAGAACGGCACCTATGGCGATTGGCGCCTGGTCGACGGCCCTGTGGCTTACAGCTGGGGCGGCACCTGGATGGGCATCAACGCTGCCAAGGCCGAAACCGCTTCTGACGCCAAGAAGGCCGCTATGCACGACCTGATCTACAACTTCTCCCTGAACGAAGACTGGCTGGTGCAGTACGCTCAGGATTCCGGCGACTTCGTCGGTTCTGCGAAGGCCGTGGAGACCATCCTGGCCAACGGCGGCACTCCCAACCCCTTCCTGGGCGGCCAGGATCACTACGCCATCTTCGCCAGCGCTGCTGCTCTGGCCAATGGCGCTCTGATGAGCGAATATGACGACACCATCAACGGTCTGTGGAGCGACTATGTGACCACTCCTTACACCAAGGGTGAGAAGGATCTGGACACCTGCCTGGACGAGTTCAAGACCGCTGTTGCCGCCGCCATCACCACCATCACCGTGGAGTGATCGGATCAATACCCGGTTATCAGGTTTACTGAATAGGTAAACTGCGGGGCTGTCTCTTGCCTACGGGTGGGGGCAGCCCCGTTTTCTCTCCACAAGCCGCAAAAGGCTTCCCCCTGCGGAAAGCGGCGTTTTCCCTGGAGGGAAGCCTTTTGAAAGGTTCGTTTCAAAAGACCAATTATTTTGCTCGAAAAGGGGTGGATATATGCAAACCCAAACCGCGGCCAAGACGAAGCATAAGTCCATAAGCTACAGCAAATATGGCTATATCTTCATCGCGCCGTTCTTCATTACCTTCCTGATCTTCGGCCTTTACCCCATCCTGTTCACCTTCCGCACGTCGATCACCGACGCCGTGGGCTGGGAAAAGGTGCTGCATAACAACATCATTGGCTTTGAAAACTTCCGTCAGCTGTTTGATAAATCCAGCCTGGTATACTCCAAGTTCTGGGGCTCGCTGGGCAACACCATGATCATCTGGTTCTTCAACTTCGTTCCCCAGCTGGGCCTGGCGCTGATCCTGGCCTCCTGGTTCACCGATACCCGCTTGCACCTGAAAATGCAGGGCTTCTACAAGGTGACCATCTTCATGCCCAACATCATCACCGCCGCTACCATCGGTATGCTGTTCATGAGCCTGTTCGCCTATCCCATCGGCCCGGTGAATACCTTTGTGCAAACCTCGGGCATATCGGCCCTGCCCATCGAGTATTTCCGCTCGGTGGCCTGGAGCCGCGGCCTGATCTCCTTCATCCAGTGGTGGATGTGGTGCGGCAATACCATGATCGTCATGATCGCCGGTATTTCCGGCATCAACCCCAGCCTGTTTGAGGCGGCGCTAGTGGACGGCTGCTCCAGCCGCCAGACCTTCTGGAAGATCACCCTGCCCCTGATCAAGCCCATCCTGGTGTACAACCTGACCACTTCCCTGGTGGGCGGCCTGACCATGTTCGATATCCCGCACATGATGACCCAGGGCAACCCCAACGAGACCACCAATACCGTAGCCCGCTTCATCTATATGCAGGGCTTCACCGGTTCCCGCAACTTCAATATGGCCAGCGCGGCTTCGGTCGTTCTGTTCGGCATCATCATCATCGGCTCGCTGCTGATCCGCTATCTGCTGAACGATCACGATCCCAAGCCTGCCAAGGCGCGCAAGTAAGGGGGCGGCAGAAATGAAAAAGACAAGAAAGATCGTTTGCCTGGTGTTTATCGCCATCGCCATCGTGGGCATGTTCCTGCCCATCGCCACCTTCTATGACAATTCTTCCGCATCCATGGCTGCCGATATCGAGAAGCAGCAGGGCAAGGTGGACAGCGCCCAGACCCAGCTGGATCGCTGGATCGCCGGCGGCAAGAAGACCGACGCCGAAATCCAGAAGCAGCGCGACAAGGTTCAAAAGGAACAGGACAAGCTGGACGCGCTGATCGCCGAGCAGGCCAACGCCGCCAACGAGGAAACGGACGGCCTGAGCTACGCGCTGCTGCCCGGCAAGCTGCCTGCCGAGCTCGAAATCGATATGACCGTGGTCAACCAGTACAAGGTGTACCAGTGGAATTTCCCCACCTATTACGCCTGCGCTTGGGCAGCCCTCGCCTGCTTTGCTCTGGCCGCCGTGCTGGTGGTAGCCTCCGGCAATAAGGACATCAGCAAGCTGCTGACCATCTCCTCCTTCTTCCATCTGGCGGGCATCATCCTGGCTTGCTACACCATCCTGCGGCTGGCCGCCTTCCCCATCAAGCTGCCCTACGGCAACGCTACGCTGCATACGCCGGTGGTGCTGATGGTGGTCTGCGGCTCCATCATTTCCTTCGCGGCGCACGTACAGGGCGTGCACAACAGCAAGCGCAGCATGATCTATGTGTTCTGCACGTTCCTCAGTGCGCTGGCCATCGTGCCCTTCTGGATCATGATCGTCAACGCCACCCGCTCCAGCCAGGCCATTCAGCAGGGCGTGAGCCTGATCCCCGGCACGTACCTGAAGTATAACTGGAACGTGCTTGCCACCAAGAACTTCAACGTTGGCGTCGGCTTCAAAAACAGCGCCATCATCGCCTTCAGCAGCACCATCCTGAGCGTGTATTTTAGCGCCATGACGGCCTACGGCTTCAAGGTGTACCAGTTCAAGGGCAACAAGTTCCTGTACGCCGTGGTCATGGCCATCATTATGATCCCCGGCCAGGTCACCGGCACCGGCTTCTTCATGTTCATGTACCAGTTGGGCCTGGTGGATAACCGGCTGGCGCTGATCATCCCCTCCATCGCGGCGGCGAGCACGGTATTCTTCTTCCGCCAGTATTTGGAGGCCAACCTGCAGATCAGCCTGGTGGAAGCCGCCCGTATCGACGGCGCGGGCGAGTTCCGCACCTTCAATACCATCATCCTGCCCATCATGGTGCCCGCCATGGCCACCATGGGTATCATGGCTGTGATCGGCAGCTGGAACAACTACCTGACGCCCTTGATGCTGTTCACCCGTCCCGATCTGAAGACTCTGCCCATGATGGTCAACGAGCTGCGCGGCGATATCTACCGCACAGAGTACGGCTCCATCTATCTGGGCCTGACCATGACGGCGCTGCCGCTGATCATTGTGTACTTCGCCTTCAGCAAGTACATCATCGCCGGCGTTGCCCTGGGCGGCGTAAAGGAGTAATACGCCAAGCAAGATCTGTGCGTCCGTCCGCGTGGGCGGGCGCACATTTTATGAGCGGATAAAGAAGGAGAGCAATATGAAATACGGTTATTTTGACGACGCGGCCCGGGAGTATGTGATCACCACCCCCCGGACGCCCTACCCCTGGATCAACTATCTGGGCAGTGAAAACTTCTTTGGTATCATCAGCAATACGGCGGGCGGCTATTGCTTCTATCGGGACGCGCGCCTGCGCCGCGTTACCCGCTACCGTTACAATAACCTGCCGGTGGACAACGGCGGCCGCTATTTCTATATCAAGGATGGCGACGCCGTATGGAACCCCGGCTGGAAGCCCTGCAAGACCGAGCTGGACAGCTATACCTGCCGCCACGGCATGGGCTATACGATCATCGAAGGCAAAAAGAACGGCCTGACCGCCAGGCAGCTCTCCTTTGTGCCCCTGGGCGTCAATGCCGAGGTGCACCAGGTGACGCTGACCAATGAGAGCGGCGCGGCGAAGGATGTGACGTTGACCAGTTTTGTGGAGTTCTGCCTGTGGAACGCCCAGGACGATATGCTCAATTTCCAGCGCAATTTCAGCACCGGCGAGGTGGAGAACGAGGGCAGCGTGATCTATCACAAAACCGAGTACCGCGAGCGGCGCAACCACTACGCGTTCTATGCTGTGAATGTGCCTGTGGACGGCTTTGATACCGATATGGAGGCCTTCCTGGGCCTGTACAACGGCTTTGACGCGCCCCAGAGCGTGATGAGCGGCAAAATGAGCAACAGCCATGCTTCGGGCTGGCAGCCCATGGCGGCGCACCAGATCAAGGTGCGTCTGGATCCCGGCGAAAGCAAAAAGTATAATTTTGTGCTGGGGTATGTGGAGGTGCCCGAGGCTGAAAAGTTTGTAGCACCCGGCGTGATCAACAAAGCGCCCGCCCATCAGCTGCTGGATCAGCTGACCACCGACGCGCAGATCGACGCCGCCTTTGCCGCTTTGCGCGGGCATTGGGATGAGCTTCTCAGCGCGTACACCCTCACCACGCCCGATGAAAAGCTGGGGCGCATGGTGAACATCTGGAATCCCTACCAGTGCATGGTGACCTTTAATATGAGCCGCTCCACCTCCATGTTTGAAAGCGGCATCGGCCGGGGCATGGGCTTCCGGGACAGCAGCCAGGACCTGCTGGGCTTTGTGCACCAGATCCCGGAGCGCGCACGGGAGCGCATCCTGGATATCGCCGCCACGCAGTTCCGCGACGGCGGCTGCTATCACCAGTTCCAGCCCCTGACCAAGAAGGGCAACAACGATATCGGCGGCGGCTTCAACGACGACCCGCTGTGGCTGATCGCCGGCACCGCGGCCTATATCAAGGAGACTGGAGACTTTGGGATCCTGGACGAGCAGGTGCCCTATGACTGCAATCCCGATGACCGCGGCACGCTGATGGAGCATTTGGAGGTCAGCTTCGGTCACGTGGTGAACAACCTGGGCCCCCACGGTCTGCCGCTGATCGGCCGGGCGGACTGGAACGATTGCCTGAACCTGAACTGCTTCTCCGATACGCCGGACGAGAGCTTCCAGACCTTTTCCAATCCCAACGCGCCGGACGACCGGGTGGCCGAGTCCGTGCTGATTGCCGGCATGTTTGTGGCCATTGGGCCAGAGCTTGCGGCATTGCAGGAGCGTCGGGGCGATACGGCCGGGGCGCAGGCCAGCCGCGCGGCCATTGAGGCCATGAACGCCGCTATTTTGAAGGACGGCTGGGATGGCGAATGGTTCGTCCGCGCCTACGACGCCCTGGGCCGCAAGGTGGGCAGCAAGGAATGCGAGGACGGCAAGATCTTTATTGAAAGCCAGGGCTACTGCGTGATGGGCGGCGTGGGCGTTGCCGATGGCAAAGCTGAGCAGGCGCTGGAGAGCGTGCACAAGTATCTGGAAACAGAGCACGGCATCGTGCTGCTGCAGCCCGCCTACAAGGAGTACCACCTGGAGCTGGGCGAGGTTTCCTCCTATCCGCCGGGATACAAGGAGAACGCCGGTATTTTCTGCCACAACAATCCCTGGATCATCGCGGCGGAGACTGTGGTGGGCCACGGCGACCGGGCCTTTGACCTGTATAAGAAGATCGCACCGGCGTACCGCGAGGAGATCAGCGATTTGCACAAGATGGAGCCCTATGTGTACAGCCAGATGATCGCTGGCAAGGATGCCGCGCACTTCGGCCAGGCCAAAAACAGCTGGCTCACCGGCACCGCCGCATGGAATTTCTATGTGATCAGCAACTATATCCTGGGCGTCAAGCCCGATTGGGACGGCCTTAAAATCGATCCCTGCATCCCCCACGTCTGGGATGGCTACCAGGTCAGCCGCCGCTTCCGCGGGGCCACCTACGTCATCGATATCCAGAACCCTGCTCATGTTTGCCGCGGCGTCGCGTCCGTTACCGTGGACGGCAAAAAGATCGTTGGCAACGTGCTGCCGGTGTTCGGCGACGGTCAGACCCATCGGGTAACGGTGGTGCTGGGGGAGAACTGATACTATACCCTAATTAAATGTGCACACTCAAAAGTAGGAATTTGATGGAGAACGATAAGGGCCTCCGCGGCCCTTATGATCCCGCGGCAGGGGACTTCGCCCCCTGCACCCATCCCGGCGAACAAAGTTGATAACACTCTCAAACAACTTCCGCCAGTATAGCTTATGAGTTGTCGCAAAGAGGCCGTCTGAGGTAAAGAAAAAGCGGGATGCCGTCTGATTTGAGCAAGCTCAATCAGCCGTCATCCTGCTTTTTCGGGATTGCTGCGCAATCCTCGGCCCGCTTCGCGTGCCGACCTCAGACTGGGGTTTGCTATCGAAGCTATGAATGCCTTACCCGTACCGGAAATGACGGCGTATTTCCGGAGCGCTCTTTGCGCCAACCCCATTCCAATCAACTGCGGGAAAATACCTCTTCACGACGCTAAGCAGCATCCGCCGCAGCCGGGTCTGGGGGCTTCGAGC
>JAFUDW010000008.1 GCA_017464225.1 Clostridia bacterium
CTTTTTTGAGGATTATATTTCCCTGTGCGATTATGAGCTCCGGGGCGCGCTGCCGCCGCAAAGCCGCGTCGTCACCAGCGACGACGTGTTTGATTATATGCTCAGCCTGCGGCATATCAACCAGGGCGTTGATATGCGGCGGGAGGAGATTTTTGAGGAATATATAGAAAACAAGCGCGGTCCTTTTCAGCTGAAAAGCCTGGAGGATTACGATCAGCTGAAAAAGGTGAACCAGGCCCGGCATATGACCCAGAGCCGCTATACCCGAGAAAACATGAACGGCAACGTTCGGGAGCAGAGCAACGGCGAGAGCGCCTTTTTCTATTTTACCCAGAGGATCGGGGAGAATGGGCTGTATCTGCTGGACGAGCCGGAGAACAGCCTGTCGCCCGAAAGGCAGGAGGAGCTTGCGCGCTTCATGGAGGACAGTGCCCGGTTTTTCGGATGCCAGTTCATCATAGCCACCCATTCGCCCTTTGTGCTGGCCATGCGCGGCGCTAAAATCTATGATCTGGACAGCGATCCCGTCGGTGTCCGGCCCTGGACGGCGCTGGAAAACGTGCGCGCGTATTACCGCTTTTTCCGGGAGCACGGGGCGGATTTTGAACGGGAGGAGTAGCGGCGGGACTGCCGCGCCTCTTTATTTTGCGCCAAACAGACCAGAAAGCCCATTCCCTTTGACCCGCGCTGCGGGTATAATAGACGGGCTGAGAAAAAAGGAGGGACAAGCATGCTGTTTGCCGGGCTGCAAAAGCTGACGCTGCTGGATTATCCGGGGCACACAGCCTGCACGGTGTTTACCCAGGGCTGTGATTTCCGCTGTCCCTTCTGCCATAACTCCTCGCTGCTGGAGACTGGGGTGACGCCCGAAAACCCGGTGCGGGAGGAGGAGATCCTTTCTTTTTTAATGAAGCGGCGGGGCACGCTGGACGGCGTGGCCGTCACGGGCGGCGAACCGCTGCTGCATCCCGAGCTTTGGGATTTCATCCTGCGGGTGCGGCGAATGGGCTTTAAGGTGAAGCTGGATACCAACGGCAACCGGCCGGAATACCTGCGCCGGCTGATCGATGGGGGAATGGTCGATATGGTGGCCATGGATATCAAAAACTGTCCGGCGCATTATGCCCGTACGGTCGGCCTGCCCGGCATTGATCTGGGGCCCATCCGGGAAAGCGTCAGCCTGCTCATGGAAGGCCGCACGCCCTATGAATTCCGCACCACGGTGACCGCGCAGCTGCACAGCGAAGAGGACATGCGCGGCATCGGCGAATGGCTTCGGGGCGATTCTCCCTATTTTTTGCAGTCATATGTGGACAGCGGCCATGTGCTCCGGCCGGGGCTCACCGCTCCTTCACCTGAGAAAATGCGGGAATACCGGGAGCTGCTGCTGCCGTATCTTCCCCTCGCCCAGACGCGCGGACTGGACTGAAATCGATAACAGGATCCTGGATACACAATATATTGTGTATCCAGGATATTTTTGTTCAAGATATTGACATGGGACCCCACATATGGTATGATGGCTCCGTTCGTTAAAAAAGTGCGAAAATGCCGCACCCGATATAAAAGGAGAAAGCCATGTATAAGGTAATGAAGCGCGATGGCACTGTCGCCGACTTTGACATCGCCAAGATCAGCCGCGCCATTGAAAAGTCCTTCAACGCCGTGAACGTCAACTATCATCCCACCGTCATCGATCTGCTGGCTCTCAAGGTCACCAGCGATTTCGCCCCCAAAATTAAAAATGATCTGATCAGCGTGGAGGAGATCCAGGACAGCGCCGAGCGCGTGCTGAGCCAGGCGGGCTATGCCGATGTGGCGAAGGCGTACATCCTGTACCGCAAGCAGCGCGAAAAGGTGCGCAACGTAAAGGCCGCCATGCTGAACTATAAGGATCTGGTGGACAGCTACCTGGACAGCAGCGACTGGCGCGTGAAGGAAAACAGCACGGTCACCTATTCGGTGGGCGGCCTGATCCTGAGCAACAGCGGCGCCATCACCGCCAATTACTGGCTTTCCGAAATCTATGATCCCGAGATCGCCGAGGCGCACCGCAGCGCGGCGCTGCACCTGCACGATCTTTCCATGCTCACCGGCTACTGCGCCGGATGGAGCCTGAAGCAGCTGATCCAGGAGGGCCTGGGCGGTGTGGGCGGCAAGATCACCAGCAAGCCCGCCAAGCACCTCTCCAGCCTGTGCAATCAGATGGTCAACTTCCTGGGCATCATGCAGAACGAATGGGCCGGCGCGCAGGCGTTCTCCTCTTTCGATACGTATCTGGCGCCCTTTGTCCGGGTGGACAATCTGAGCCAGAAGGAAGTGAAGCAGTGCATCCAGAGCTTCATTTTCGGGGTGAACACCCCGTCCCGGTGGGGCACGCAGGCGCCGTTCTCCAATATCACCCTGGACTGGACGGTCCCCGCCGACCTGCGGGACATGCCCGCCATCGTGGGCGGCAAGGAGCTGGATTTCACCTACGGCGACTGCAAGCGCGAGATGGACATGGTCAACAAAGCCTTCATCGAGATCATGATCGAGGGCGACGCCCATGGCCGCGGCTTCCAGTATCCCATCCCCACCTACTCCATCACCAGGGATTTCGACTGGTCGGAGACCGAAAACAACCGTCTGCTGTTTGAAATGACCGCCAAGTACGGCACGCCGTATTTCAGCAACTACATCAACAGCGATATGGAGCCCAGCGACGTGCGCAGCATGTGCTGCCGCCTGCGGCTGGATCTGCGTGAGCTGCGCAAAAAGAGCGGCGGCTTCTTCGGCAGCGGCGAAAGCACGGGCTCTGTGGGCGTGGTGACCATCAATCTGCCGCGGCTGGGCTATCTGGCGGCTGATGAAAAGGATTTCTACGCCCGCCTGGACAAGATGATGGATATCGCCGCCCGCAGCCTCAAGATCAAGCGCACGGTCATCACCAAGCTGATGAACGAGGGCCTGTATCCCTATACCCGCCGCTACCTGGGCACCTTTGAAAACCATTTCAGCACCATCGGCCTGGTGGGCATGAACGAGACCTGCCTCAACGCCAAATGGCTGCAAAAGGATCTGACCTATCCCGAAGCGCAGGACTTCGCCAAGGACGTGCTCAACCATATGCGCGAGCGCCTGAGCGATTATCAGGAGCAGTATGGCGACCTGTATAATCTGGAGGCCACGCCCGCCGAGTCCACCAGCTACCGTCTGGCCAAGCACGATGTGGAAATGTATCCCGATATCGTGACCGCCAATATGAACGGCACGCCCTACTATACCAATTCCAGCCACCTGCCCGTGGGCTATACCGAGGACATTTTCAGCGCGCTGGACGTGCAGGATGAACTGCAGACGCTGTACACCAGCGGCACGGTGTTCCACGCCTTCCTGGGCGAAAAGCTGCCCGACTGGCGCGCCGCCGCCACCCTGGTGCGCAAGATCGCCGAAAACTACCGCCTGCCCTACTATACCATGAGCCCCACCTATTCGGTGTGCAAAAACCATGGCTATATTTCCGGCGAGCACTATACCTGCCCGCACTGCGGCGGCAATACCGAGGTATACAGCCGCATCACTGGCTATTATCGCCCGGTGCAGAACTGGAACGCGGGCAAAAGCCAGGAGTTCAAGGACCGCAAGGTGTACAACATCGGCGCCAGCCGCCTGACCCATCAGGGGCCCAGGCAGGAAGGCTGCGTGAGCTGCGTGCCCACCCGCATCGACGCCGACGTGCGGGAAAAGTACCTGCTGTTCACCACCAAGACCTGCCCCAACTGCCGTATAGCCAAGATCATGCTGGACAAGGCCGGCGTGCCCTATGAGAATATCGACGCCAACGAGAACGCCGATTTGACCAAGGAATTTGGCGTCATGAGCGCGCCTACCCTGGCCGTGGTGCGGGGCGACGACGTGCGGCTGATCCAGAACGCCAGCAATATCAAGGCCTTCACCGAGGAATACGCGTCCGTGAAGGCGTAAGGAAACGATGGGGGCCTCTCTGCCCGGGACCTTCTTTCCGGGCGGTGAGAGCCCCTTATTCTTATAAATCAGGAGACAATCACGTATGACCGATATCCTTATCATAGGCGGCGGCATCGCTGGCCTCACCGCGGCGCTCTACAGCCTGCGGGCCGGCAAAAGCGTGCTGGTCATTGAAAAGGCCACCTTCGGCGGACAGATCATCTCCAGCCCCCGGGTGGACAATTATCCCGGACTGCCTGCCGTCAGCGGCAACGAACTGGCCGACGCCATGCTGAGTCAAGTGCTGGATCTGGGCGGTGAAATTGAAATGGAGGAGATCGCCGCCCTGCGCAAAACTGAAAACGGCTTTGCGGCGGATACAGGCAAAAAAACCTTTGAGGGAAAGGCCGTGATCCTGGCCACCGGGGCGCGGCACCGCGCGCTGGGGCTGCCTCGGGAGGAGGAGCTGACCGGGCGCGGCGTCAGCTACTGCGCCTTGTGCGACGGCGCCTTCCATCAGGACCAGGATGTGGCCGTGGTGGGCGGCGGCAACAGCGCCGTGCAGGCCGCCGTGGTGCTCTCCGATATTTGCAGAAGCGTAACGGTGATCCAGGAGTTTGATCATTTTACCTGCGATCAACGGGATTACCAGGCCATGGCTGCCCGGGAAAACGTAAAGGAAATGCTCAGCGCCCGGGTGACCGCTCTGCGGGGCGAGGGCAAGCTGAGCGGCGTTGAGGTCACCGATCAGCAGACAGGCGAAAAACGCGAGCTGCCCGTGACCGGGCTGTTTGTCACCATTGGTCGGGTGCCCGATACCGAGCCCTTCCGCGCGCTGGTTCAGTGTGATGAAAACGGCTTCTTTATCACCGACGAGGGCTGCGCCGCCGGCGTGCCCGGCGTTTGGGCGGTGGGGGA
>JAFUDW010000087.1 GCA_017464225.1 Clostridia bacterium
GATTGGCGGCATCGTGCTGCACCAGGGCCGCATTGCCGAAATGAAAACCGGTGAAGGCAAAACGCTGACCGCCGCCATGCCCGCCTACCTGAACGCCCTGGAGGGCAAGGGCGTGCACATTGTTACGGTCAACGATTACCTGGCCAAATTCCAGGGCGAGGAAATGGGAAAGCTGTACCGTTTCCTGGGCTTGTCGGTGGGCGTGGTCCTCACCGGCATGACGCCCGAGCAGCGCCAGGCGGCCTACAACTGCGATATCACTTACGGCACCAATAATGAGCTGGGCTTCGATTACCTGCGCGATAACATGGTGGTATATAAGGCCAACATGGTGCAGCGCGGCCATCACTTTGCCATCGTGGACGAGGTGGACTCCATCCTGATCGATGAAGCCCGCACGCCCCTGATCATTTCCGGCCAGGGCGAAAAGTCCACCGACCTGTATGAAAAGGCCGACCGCTTCGTCTGCCGCCTGGAAAAGGGCGAAAAGATTGAGGATCCCGAAGCCGCCGGCCAATCCTCCACCGTCAAGCGCCTGATGGGCAATGAAGCCCAGTATACCGGCGATTACTGGGTGGATGAAAAGGACAAGGCCGCTCAGCTCACCGAGCAGGGCGTGGACAAGGCCGAAAAATACTTTGGCGTTGAAAACCTGTCCGATCCCGAAAATAACGAGCTGTACCACCATATCATCCAGGCGCTGAAGGCCAACGCCATCATGAAGCGCGATGTGGACTATGTGGTGCAGGATAACCAGGTCATGATCGTGGATGAGTTCACCGGCCGTATCATGGTGGGCCGCCGCTTCAGCGACGGCCTGCACCAGGCGCTGGAAGCCAAGGAGCATGTAAAAGTCGAGCGCGAAAGCCGCACTCTGGCCACCATCACCTACCAGAACTTCTTCCGCATGTATAACAAGCTGTCCGGCATGACCGGTACGGCCAAAACCGAGGAAGCCGAGTTCCAGGGCATCTATCGCCTGGACGTGGTGGTGATCCCCACCAACAAGCCCATGATCCGCAAGGATCTGAACGATATGATCTATACCACCAAGAAGGGCAAGTACAAGGCCGTGGTGGAGGAGATCATCCGCCGTCACGCCACCGGACAGCCTGTGCTGGTGGGTACCATTTCGGTGGAGGTCAGCGAGCTGCTTTCCCATATGCTGGAAATGAACGGCGTGGAGCACGAGGTGCTGAACGCCAAGCATCATGCCCGTGAGGCCACCATTGTGGCCCAGGCCGGCCATTATGGCGCCGTCACCATTGCCACCAACATGGCGGGCCGCGGTACCGATATATTGCTGGGCGGCAACCCGGATTATATGGCCCGCCGCACCATGCGGCAGGAGGAGTACAGCGAGGACGTGATTGAGCTGGCCACCGGCCATAACGAGGATGTGGATGAGGAGATCCTGGCCGCCCGCAAGCACTATAATGACCTCAAGGCCGAATATAAAAAGCAGACCGATGCCGAGCATGACCGCGTGGTGGCGCTGGGCGGACTGCATATCCTGGGCACCGAGCGCCATGAGAGCCGCCGCATCGATAACCAGCTGCGCGGCCGCGCCGGCCGCCAGGGCGACCCCGGCAGCAGCCAGTTCTTCATCTCCATGGAGGACGACCTGCTGCGCATTTTCGGCGGCGAGCGCATGCAGGCCATTACCAGCCGCCTGGGCATGGATGAAAATACGCCGCTGGACGCCAACCTGCTCACCAAGCAGATTGAAAACGCCCAGAAGCGCATGGAAAGCCGCAACTACGAAATCCGCAAGCATGTGCTCCAGTATGACGATGTAATGAACCAGCAGCGCGAGCTCATTTACAAGCAGCGCAAGCAGGTGCTGGAAGGCGAAAACGTTCATGATAACATCGTTAACATGATCACCGAGCTGATCTCGGCGGCGGTGGAGCACGACTGCGCTGATCAGAACGCCGAAAACTGGCAGCTGGATTCACTGGCTGATTACCTGAACCGCCTGTGCGTGCCCGCCGATGCCATCCGCGGGCATGAAGAGGAGTTCCGCAAGCTGAACAAGGAGCAGGTCAAGGAACGGCTCAAGGCTGTGGCAATGGCGCTTTACGACAAGCGCGAAGCCCAGATCACATCCTATGGCCACGATATGCGCGAGTTGGAGCGCGCCTTCCTGCTGCACAGCGTGGACCGCCGCTGGATGGATCATATTGACGCCATGGACCAGCTGCGGGACGGCATTGGCCTGCGCGCCTATGCCCAGCGCGACCCCATCAACGAATACAAGATGGAATCCTATGACATGTTCGAGGATATGGTGCGCCTGATCCGCGAGGATACCGTGCGTTTGGTGTTCCTGGCCCAGATTGCCGACCGCAGCGCTCCCCAGCGCCGCATGGTGGCCCAGGCCACCAGCACCAACGATGTGAAGAATAATTCCGCCCATGAAAAGGCCGCTGCGGCCAGCCGGGCAAACGGCGCCGGCCCCATCCGGGTGGACAAAAAGCCCGGCCGCAACGATCCCTGCCCCTGCGGCAGCGGGCTGAAATATAAGAACTGCCATGGGCGGAATGTGGGATAGCGTTACCCCTGCCGTGAATCTGCTGAATATGAATTAGACGACAGGAGTTGAAAAGATATGATTCTTGAATTTGAAAAATTCCGTACCGATCTGGAAGACCTGCGCCGCCGCCTCAAGGATGTGGGCGAGGGACTGCACATCGATCACCTGCAGGAAGAACTGGAGGAACTGCGGGAGGAGCAGAATGCCGAAGGCTTCTGGGATAACCTGGACCGCAGCACCCATGTGACCCGCAAGATCAAGCAGCTGGAGGACAAGATTGCCCATTATGATGGGCTGAATGGCCAGTGCGATGATATTGAGGTCATGATGGAATTGGCCGAGGAGGCCGATGACAGCGGCATGGTGGGCGAGGTCGCCGATATGCTGACCAAGGTGACCGCCGAAACCGAAGCGCTGGAGCTGGAAACGCTGATGCGCGGCCCCTATGACGACCGGGATGCCGTTCTCAGCCTGCATGCCGGCGCGGGCGGCACCGAGGCCCAGGACTGGACCAGCATGCTGTACCGCATGTATACCCGCTACTGCGAGCACATGGGCTTTACGGTGAAGCTGCTGGATATTCTGGATGGCGACGAGGCCGGGCTCAAGTCGGTCACCTTTGAGGTGAGCGGCGATCATGTGTACGGCTTCCTGCGGGGCGAAAAGGGCGTGCACCGCCTGGTGCGCATCAGTCCCTTTGATTCCAATGCCCGCCGCCATACCAGCTTTGCCAGCCTGGACGTGGCGCCGCTGCTGGAGGAGGACGACAGCGAGATCGAAGTGGACATGAAATATGTCCGCGTGGATACGTACCATTCCTCCGGCGCGGGCGGCCAGAACGTAAACAAGACCTCCTCCGCCGTGCGCATGACCTATGTGAAGGACGACGTGACCATTGTGGTGGCCTGCCAGACCGAACGCGACCAGGTGCAGAATCGCGCCACATGCTTGAAAATGCTGAAGTCCAAGCTGCTGGAAATCCGCGAGCGTGAGCGCGAGCAGCAAATGGCCGATATCAAGGGCGAAATGAAGAAGATCGAATGGGGCAGCCAGATTCGCTCCTACGTGTTCCAGCCCTATACCATGGTAAAGGATCACCGCACCGGCTATGAGACCGGCGCCATTGACGACGTGATGAACGGCGCCCTGGATGGCTTTACCGTGGCCTACCTGAAAATGCAGTAATGAAACGCGCCTTGTACGCCGCGGGTACGGCAGCCTGCCTGCTGCTGCTGCTCGCGGCCATTGTTTGCTTTGCGGCAGCGCGCATGGGCCGGGATGGGGCGCTGTACGCCCGGTGTTTCCACGCCTTTGCCAATACCGGGCGCTTTGGCGTGCCGGAGGAAGCCTATGACGGCATTGGGCAGACGCTGGGCGATTATTTTTCGGGGATGGATGTGGATTTTCCTTATTTTAACCAGCGGGAAAGGACCCACCTGTCCGATATCCGGGGGCTGTTCAGCCTGATGGACCGCGGCTGGCTGCTGTTGATTCCGGCCGTCCTGCTGGCTTGCGCGCTGGCCCGGCGGCCTGACGCGGGGGGCTTCATGCGGGGCCTGGGACTCACCGCGCTGGCGCTGGGGCTGCTGGCAGCCTATATCGCCTTTGATTTTGAGGATGCCTTTATCCTGATGCACCGGCTGCTGTTCAAAAACGACCTGTGGCTGCTCAACCCCAATACCGATCTTTTGATCTGCCTGATGCCCGAGGACATGTTCATGTACCTGGCCAGGCTGCTGGCGCTGTGGGTGATCCCGCTGTGGCTGCTGTGGCCCACGCTGGCGGTGGGCATATACTTGGTACGGAAGGGGCGATAACATGTACATTTGGACAGGAATCGATGTGGACAGCCAGATGCAGGCTGTGGCAAAGGCCGCGCGGGCCGTTGAAGGGGAACTGGGCTTTGCGCATTCCAATTTTACGCTGCCGCTGCACATCTCGCTGAAAATGTCCTTTCCGGCGGAGGATGAAAGAACTGGCGGTATCATGGACAGCCTGGTCCGTTTTTACCAAAGCCAGAGCCCCATGGAGGTTGCCGTCCGGGGCATCGAAAAGGAAGAGACCATCATTTGGATCATGATGGAGCGCAGCGCGGCGCTGAACGCGCTGCATGACCGCCTGCTTTCGCTGCTGGGGGAGGAATACGGGGTAACGCCCCATGAATACGATTTGGATTACAAATTCCATACCACGCTGTTTATGGACGGCGACCGGGAGAAGATCAATCGGGCCTATAATAAGATCCGCGCTGTGCCGGTGCCCGAAAGCCTGCGGCTGAACCGGTTTATGATCGGGGCTTCCGATACCGGGGCCCTGGGCACCTATCGGGTGCTGCGCGCCATAGAGCGATAAAGGGGACAGAGTATGAGCTATGCCGAACTTTGCCGTATAAAAGCCCAACAACTGAAAACCCAGGAACGGGTGAATATCCTGGCCATCGAGTCCAGCTGCGATGAAACGGCGGCGGCGGTGGTGGAAAACGGCCGCGTGATCAGGAGCAGCGCGGTATTTTCACAGATTCCGCTGCACGCCATTTACGGCGGCGTGGTGCCCGAGATTGCCAGCCGCGCCCATGTGGATGCCGTGGACCGCATGGTGGATCATGCCCTGGGCGAGGCTGGCATGACCTTTGCCGATATCGACGCCATTGGCGTTACCTACGGCCCCGGGCTGGTGGGCGCGCTGCTCACCGGCGTCAGCTGCGCCAAGGCGCTGGCCTTTGCGCTGGACAAGCCGCTGATCCCGGTCAATCATATTGAGGGGCATATTTGCGCCAATTACCTCACCCATCCGGACCTGGAACCGCCCTTCATCTGCCTGGTGGCCAGCGGCGGCCACAGCCACATCCTGATGGTGGAGGATTACGGCGTGTACAGGCTGCTGGGCTGCACCCAGGACGACGCGGCGGGCGAGGCCTTTGACAAGGCGGCCCGGGTGCTGCACCTGCCCTATCCCGGCGGTCCGCTGCTGGATAAGCTGGCTCAAACCGGCAATCCGGAGGCGCTGAAGCTGCCCAAGGCGCACACGCCGGGCGTCTATGATTTCAGCTTTTCAGGGCTTAAAACGGCCTTCATCAACGCCACCCATAACATGGAGCAAAAGGGCGTTGAAATGCGCCCCGAGGATCTGGCGGCCTCCTTCCAGCATGCCGTGGTGGAGGCGCTGCTGACCAAAACCATGCGGGCGGCGCTGGATAACCATGTGAAGGCGTTGGCGCTGGCGGGCGGCGTATCGGCCAACAGCGGCCTGCGGGCAGCCTTTGAAGCGGCTTGCCAAAAGGCCGGAATCCAGTTGTATATGCCCAGGCTCAGCCTGTGCGGCGATAATGCCGCCATGATTGGCAGCGCGGCCTATTATCGCCTGCTGCGGGGCGAAACGGGAGATATGCGCCTTAACGCCAAGCCTGCGCTGCGGCTGGTATGAAGGGGGAAAACAGTAAAAGTTATCACCTAAACCGTTGCAGATCCCTGAACTGTATATTAATTCATTGTAAAATAAGTAAAATTGTGTTATACTAACCTGGGTTTGTATGAACTGCTTTGTTTGCTGTACGCCTTGTCTGCGGGCAAAAATGAATCATGCAGCCCCAGCGCGCTTTCACGCCGTATGATCAATGACTTGCGTGCACACCCTGTCTGTGCATGGATATAAGTTCGGGGGGAGTAAAATTGGAAAACAATCGGCGGAAAAAGAATAGATCGATCCGCTGGATGCTTGTCGCCTTCGACTTGATGTGGTATCTGATGGTCGCATTGCTGATCCTGGTGATTTATCCCAGTTCAGTGGAGCAAATGACAGCCCATGAAGCGGCTGCTGTTGGCGCACTGGCCGCCCTGTGCGTGCTTGCGGTCAGGATGCTGCTTGGCGTTTACCAGTTTATATGGCGTTACGCGGGCTCCGTGGAGTATATCTGGCTGATATTGAGCGATGCCATCGCCACGGTGATCTTCCTGCTGACGCGCTCCTTCATGCCGGTGCGGATTACCTTCATGCGCTGCATGTCGCTGTTTTCCCTGAACCTGCTGGGCGCCATCATGATGCGGCAGATGTACCAGTACCTGTACCTGATGCGCAGCCGGCAGAATATTTTTGAGCGCGCCGCGCTGAAGCTGCTCCGCATGGTCACCGGCGTTGTCTTCAATGAAGAGAAAATGCTCAGCCAGGACCAGCGGATCAAGGTGGCTATCATCGGCGCGGGCAGCGTGGGCGCCATGCTGGCGGACGAGCTGCTGCGCAATCCCAAGGCCGTTTATTATCCGGTGTGCTTTGTGGATGTGAATGAGGAGAAAATCGGCCGCAGTATCAACGGCATTGAGGTGCTGGACGGCTCCGAGGGCTCGGGCGGGGAGCTTGCCCGCAAGGGCGTGCAGGAGGTTGTTTTTGCCCTGCCCAATATCTCCGCCGAGCGCAAACGCGAGCTGTACGATATTTACAAGGGATTGGGCTACAAGATCAAGGTTTACGATTATCCCTCCCTGGAGTCCACTGAAAACGGCCGGCGCCATCTGCGCGAATTCAATATTGAGGAATTGCTGTTCCGGCGCACCGCCAATTTTATTGATGAAAAAACGGCAGCCTGGTACCGGGGAAAAACGGTAATGATCACTGGCGGCGGCGGCAGCATTGGCAGTGAGCTGGCGCGCCAGATCGCCAAGGTGGGTCCCGAGCGGCTGGTGCTGCTGGACATTTATGAAAACGGCATTTATGATATCCAGCAGGAGCTGCGCACCCTCTATGGCGACAGCCTGAACCTGCGGGTGGAGATCGCCAACGTGTGCGACCGCAGTGAAATGGAAAAGATCTTCAGCCGCCATACGCCTGATATTGTGCTGCACGCGGCGGCCCATAAGCATGTGCCCCTGATGGAGCGCAATTGCTGCGAGGCTGTGCGGAACAATGTGTTTGGCACGCTGGTCACGGTGGAAACCTGTGAAAAATATGGCGTGAAGCGCTTTATTATGATCAGCACCGACAAGGCGGTGAATCCCACCAACGTGATGGGCGCCACCAAGCGGATGTGCGAAATGATTGTGCAGAGCCGCAGCGGCAAAACCACCAGCTTCAGCGCCACCCGGTTCGGCAATGTGCTGGGCAGCAATGGCTCGGTGATTCCGCTGTTCCGCCGCCAGATTGCCAAGGGCGGCCCGGTGACCATTACGGACAAACGCATTATCCGCTACTTTATGACCATTCCCGAGGCCAGCCAGCTGGTGATGACCAGCGGCGCTATGGCCAGGAACGGCGATCTGTATGTGCTGGATATGGGCAAGCCGGTCAAAATCCTGGACCTGGCGGAAAGCATGATCCGGCTTTCAGGCCTGGAGCCTTATAAGGATATCAATATCATTGAAACC
>JAFUDW010000088.1 GCA_017464225.1 Clostridia bacterium
ATTGTACGCCGGGAAGCCCTGCGCCTGCCGCAAGGCTTCCCGGCTTTTACAGCAAGGGAGAAATATGTATGGGCGTAGCGATTCATATTGATAACGTGACCAAAGCTTACGGAAAAAATATCGTGATCCAGGGCTTGTCCGCAGAGATCAAGCCGGGCGAGTTTTTCACATTGCTGGGCCCTTCTGGCTGCGGCAAAACCACACTGCTGCGCATGATCATCGGCTTTAACACCATTGAGGGCGGCGAGATCCGCGTCAACGACAAGGTGATCAACAGCATTCCCACCAACAAGCGCAACATGGGCATGGTTTTCCAGAATTACGCCGTGTTCCCGCATATGAGCGTGCGCGACAATGTGGCTTACGGCCTAAAAACCCGCCGCATCCCCAGGGCCGAGCGATACCGCAAGGCCGATGAGATATTGAAGCTGGTGAAAATTGACCAGTACGCCGACCGCATGCCCACCCAGCTGTCCGGCGGCCAGCAGCAGCGCGTGGCCCTGGCCCGCGCCATTGTCATTGAGCCCGAGGTGCTGCTGATGGATGAGCCGCTGTCCAACCTGGACGCCAAGCTGCGCGTGGAGATGCGCAACGTGATCAAGCAGATTCAGCATCAGATCGGCATTACCACAGTGTATGTGACCCATGACCAGGAGGAGGCGCTGGCCATATCGGACCGCATCGCCGTCATGCACGACGGCGTAATCCAGCAGATTGGCACGCCCAAGCACATCTACCAGCGCCCGGCCAATGAGTTTGTTTCCACCTTTATTGGCCTGAGCAATTTGCTGAACGCCACTTGCAGCGAGAATACTCTGGACTTTGGCAACGGCTACAAACCAGCGCTGCGGACGCTGAAGGAAGGGGTCGCCGGCCCGGTGCACGTGGCTGTGCGCCCTAAGGAGTTTACCATCCATACCGACGGCGCGCCGGGCATTCCCGCCACGGTGAACAGCAGTGTGTTTCTGGGCATGACCCAGCACTATTTCATGGCCCTGGCCGATGGCAGGGAGATTGAGGTGGTGGAAAACAGCGACCTCACCGATATCATCCCCGACGGCGCCAAGGTGACGCTGCAAATTATTCCCGACAAGGTAAACGTATTTGACGCTGAAAAACGCACCACATTGATCCGCGAGGGAGTGTGAACGCCATGAGAAAACGCAAATACTCCCCCATATGGACCTTCCTGGCCCTGCTGATCCTGGCGTTATTCCTGATCTTTGTGGTGTATCCGCTGGTGCTGATCCTGTATAAGAGCGTGGTCAACCCTTCGGACAACAGCTTTACCCTGGATAACTTTACCCGGTTCTTCACCCGCAAATACTATACCAATACGCTGAAAAATTCCTTCAGCGTTACCGTGGTATCCACGCTGATCAGCGCCACGCTGGGCCTGGTGATTGCCTACATTACCAGGCAGTATAAAATCACAGGCAGCAAATGGCTCAACATCTGCATTGTTGTCAGCTATCTTTCGCCGCCTTTCATTGGCGCGTATGCCTGGATCCAGCTGCTGGGCCGCAACGGCCTGTTTACCCGAGCGATCAACAGCTTGTTCGGCGTTTCCTTTGGCGGCATCTACGGCTTTGCAGGCATTGTGCTGGTGTTCTCGCTGCAATCCTTCCCGCTGGTGTATATGTATGTCAGCGGCGCGCTGCAAAACCTGGACAACTCGCTGAACGAGGCCGCTGAAAGCCTGGGCGCCAACAACTTCCAGCGCGTTACCGGCATTATCCTGCCGCTGGTGCTGCCCACCGTGCTGGCGTCCAGCCTGCTGGTATTTATGCGCGTGTTCTCGGATTTCGGCACGCCCATGCTGATCGGCGAAGGCTACCGTACCTTCCCTGTGGTGCTGTACAACCAGTTCATGGGTGAGGTGACCAACGACAGCTATTTTGCCGCCGCGCTGTGCGTGATCATCATGGCCATTACCCTGGTGTTCTTCTTCCTGCAGCGCTGGATCGCCGCCAAGCACAGCTACGCCATGTCGGCGCTCAAGCCCATGCTGCCGCGTCCTCAGCGCCTGGGCTCCAAGATCCTTTGCCACGCTTTTGTGTACTTTGTGGTACTGGTGGCGCTGCTGCCCCAGATCACGGTCATTGTGACCTCCTTCCTCAAGGAGTCCACTCCCGGCATCTTTACCAGCCAGATATCGCTGATCAACTATCAGACGATCTTCTCCAAGAACCCCAGGGTGATTCCCAATACGTACCTGTTTGGTCTGGCGGCCATTGCACTGGTGGTGGTCTTTGGCGTGCTGATCTCTTACCTGGCGGTACGGCGCAAGTCCGTGATCACCAGCACTGTGGATACGCTGACCATGCTGCCCTATATCATTCCGGGCTCTGTGCTTGGTATCTGCTTCCTGTACGCCTTTGCCACGCCGCCGCTGGCGCTCACCGGCACTGCGATGATCATCATCATATCGCTGACCGTACGCCGCATGCCCTATACCATCCGTTCCAGCACCGCCATCATCAGCCAGATCAGCCCCTCCCTCGAGGACGCCGCCGTGTCCCTGGGCGCGTCGGAAATGCGCTCCTTTGGCGAGATCATGCTGCCCATGATGATGCCCGGCGTAATTTCCGGCGCCATTATGAGCTGGGTTAC
>JAFUDW010000089.1 GCA_017464225.1 Clostridia bacterium
CGGTTAGCGTGTTTGGAATTTCAACATCAAGCCCCAGACTGAGGTCGGCACGCTCAGCGGGCCGAGGATCGCGCAGCAATCCCGAAAAAGCAGGATGACTGCTGATTGAGCTTGCTCAAATCAGACGGCAGCTTGCTTTTTCTTTGGCCTCAGACGGCCTCTTTACGCCAACCCAAAACTAAACTGGCGGAAATCGTTTGTTAGTGAATTTAACTTTGTTCGCCGGGGTGGGTGCAGGGGGCGAAGTCCCCTGCCGCAGGTTTATAAGGGCCGCGGAGGCCCTTATCGTTTCCCGTCCCCCAAAATTTCTGCTGTATGCATAGTGCCGTCCCAAAGCATTTTCAGCGCCTGTCAGCGCATACACTGGAGAGCGGGCGCGAAGCTGCCCGGGGAGGAAACGATGGCGGGAAAAGGATTGAAAACCGTGACCTATAAAACGCCGCGAAGCGGACGGCGCGCCGTGCTTTGCCTGCTGTTGGGAGCGGCGATCCTGGGCGTTTCCTGGCAGGCGCAGGTCAGGCTGGGGATCGCTCGGCCCTTTTCGCTGCGCCAGAAGGCTGCGGCCCGGCAGCAGGATACCAGCCGAAAAAGCCGAGAGATCGCGCTTTCCGCCCATACGCTCTACGCTTTGCAGCTGGGCGCGTTTACCCAGGAGAGCGCGGCGCGGCAATTGGCGCAGGAGTTCTCCGCCCGGGGCGCCGCGGGATATGTCTATCAGGATGGCGATACTTACCGGGTGCTGGCGGCAGCCTATCCTACCCGGGCGGAGGCGCAGAGCGTGCAGACCAGGCTCAGCGCACAGAACATCAGCGTCTATATCCACCCTTGCACGCAGGAAGCGCTGACGCTGCGTGCCGGGGGTACGGGCAGTCAGATCGACGCGCTGGGGGAAACGCTGGATTATTTGGACAGCCTGGAGGGCAAGCTTTACGCGCTGTCCAGCGGCCTTGACGCCCGGACGATGGAGACTGAGGAGGCGCAGGCGGCGCTTCTGTCCGAGGGCGTCACCTGCGGCAATCTTTCCCAGCGGCTGTCCGCCGCCTTTGCAGGCGATTTGCCCACCAGTCTGTCGCCGCTGAGCGGTCTGCTGGAGGATATCGCCGCCGACGCCGCGGCGGCCCGGAATGAAAAAGGCGCCGCCCGGATCGGGGCGGCGCTGAAACGATGCCAGCTGACGGTCTTCTTTGGCCTGTTGGCTTTTGCTGAAGGCATCTGATCAATTGGGACGGTTGGGCGGGTTGCACTTATCGCAGGGTACCAGATTGGCGTATTCCGGCTTGGTGATCTCGCTGTACAGGAAGGTGCCCTTGAGCGGCAGGTATTTAAGGGCCACCTTGCTGCAGTTTTCATTTTTGTGGTAATAGGAGCCGCCGTCGGGATTGTAGTACAGCCTGGTGCTGGCGTCCACGGTATAGGTGGGCATCAGGGTGATCTGCACGGTGGGCGTCACCTCGGTCTTGATTTCGGTGGCCGAGGACAGCGAGGCTGGATCCACATACCATACGCCGTTCACCCGAAGCATCAGCACCTTATATTGATACTGCTGGGGATCGCGGCCTGTGCCCTTGTCGATTAGGGCGATCATATCCAGCGTGCGGGAATCGTCGGCCTCGGTGCCGGATGCGCCCTGGATATCATAATCCACCGGGATGCTGGTGCCGCGGATCTTGAATATGGCGTTCTGCGGGTTTTCCTGGGCGTTGACCCAGCTGGGCACGCAGTAGGACAGCATGGCGTTATAATCCAGGCTCATCCAACTGTTCATGAAGTTTTCCAGCTGGCGCTGGGCCTGGGAGGCGGCGCTCACCGTGGGCGATGGCGTCACCGTGGGGGCCAGGTTTTGCTGCACGGTGAAATCCTGCACGTCCTTGGCTGTGGTATCCCGGCCGAAAATGGCGGAATAATCGTTGCCCTGCGTCTGTACGGCGTCACCGTTCCGGCTGATCATGGGATGGGTGAACCAGAGCGCCGCGCCCAGGGAGACCATCATCAGCGCGGTATAGATCAGCGTCATGGTGGTGCGGGCTTGGGGCACAAAGGCGCGCGCCCCCCACATCACCAGCAGCGCCACGGCGGACAAAGCCAGAAAGCACCAATGCAGTTCGGTATACCGCAGGATCAGCGCAACAACAAAAAGCACAGGCAGCAGCGCGGACATGCATACCTGTAAAAATACAAAGGCGCTGCGCTGCCTGCCGCGGCCCGAGCGCTCGGGCGGCACACGATAGCCGCCGTCCCGGGCGCGTTTGAGCCCATTCAGCGGCGTGGAAGAGTATTTTCCCCTGCCCTCGCTCATCGGCGCTTCCTCCTTCGTCATTAAAAAGTCATAATTCAATCTATATTATAACATATCGTAACAAAATGTAAACATATTTATTTTGGGAAATCGGCGTCAATCGTTGTCGATCTGCACCCGCTCCCGGCCCAGCGTATCGATAAGCATTTTTTCATCGCGTTCCTGCTGCTCGCGGAGCGATTTTTCGCGCCTGCCGTCGCCTTCCAGCACAGCTTCAAATTGTGCGGGCGCGCCTCCCTCCTCGGTCAGCAGCCGCTCCATGACGGCCTTGCGCTCGGGGGCGTTGACAAAATCCCGGCTCATGGCGGCGTCCCGGTTGAATACCAGATGATATACGCCCTGGCTGAATCCGCCGAATTTTCCCTGGCTGATCAGGGCGTAAGCCGCCACGGCCTCCCGGGCCAGACGCTTGAGCGCGGCGTTCCATACGTCGGCGGGCCTGCGGCCCTCAGGCGTTTCCGTTTCGGTGGGAGCTGCGGAAACAGGGGCGGCCGCTGGCGTTTTGGACACGGCGGGCTTGGGCGCAGGCGCTTCGGTCTTTTGGATGATCACGCCGTTTTTTTGCAGCTGCTCCAGCCGGTGGGTGAGATCCTCCACCTGGGCTGAAAGCCCCTCCACATCGGCGGAATCGGCAACGCGGCAGGCCCGCAGGGCAAAGAGCTCCAGCACGGCCCGGGGCGAGGAAGCGTAGCGCGTATCGGCTTCGGAGCGCATGGCCATTTCCAGCATGCGCAAAAGCCTTGGCAGCGAAATCTCCCGGGATTGCTCCTCATAGCGTCGGGCGTTTTGGCCGGTCATTTCGCCGGCAGCCCTTGCGCCCAGCTTGAAAGAGGCCAGCTGCCGTACGTGGGCGGCAAAATCCCGCAGGAATACCTGCACGTCGCGGCCCTTCAGCATCAGATCGTCGATCATGTTCAGCGCTCTGGTGCCATCCGCTGCGGCCAGTGCGGCGGCGAAATCAAACAGAAAATCGCTGTCCGCCGCGCCCAGGGCTTCGCGCACCAGCTGTTCGGTGAGCTTTTCGCCCGATCCCAGGCACATATCCAGCAGGCTCCAGGCGTCGCGCATGGCGCCGTCCGCCGAGCGGGCGATGAGCATGAGCGCCGCGGGTTCGGCGTCCTTGAGCTCGGGCATGGCCGTTGTCATGCGGCTGATCATCTGCTCCTCGGTGAGGCGGCCAAAGTCAAAGCGCTGGCAGCGGCTCAGGATGGTGCTTGGGATCTTCTGGGGCTCGGTGGTGGCAAGGATGAACACCATGTAAGACGGCGGTTCCTCCAGCGTTTTCAAAAGCGCGTTGAATGCGGCGTTGGAAAGCATGTGCACTTCATCGATGATGTACACCTTGTAGCGGCTGAACTGAGGCGGGTAATCCACCTTTTCCAGCAGGTCTCTGATCTCCTCCACGCGGCTGTTGCTGGCGGCGTCCATTTCAAACACGTCCAGCGAGGCGTCGTCCATCAGCGCCCGGCAGCTTTCGCATTCCAGACAGGGATCGCCGTTCACCGGGTGCTCGCAGTTGATGGCCCGGGCCATAATTTTGGCGGCGCTGGTTTTGCCGGTGCCGTGGCTGCCGCAGAACAGATAGGCGTGGGCGATGCGCCCGCTGGCCACCTGGTTGCGGAGCGTGCGGATGACGGACTCTTGGCCCACCATCTCGGAAAATGTGCGCGAACGCCATTTGCGGTACAGTGCCTGATACATGCTGACGCCTGCTTTCCTCCAGAATAGACCCCTGTTGTTTTATGATGGCCGCCGTGCCGAGCCCGGGCCCGGCGATACGGCCAACCGTCCTGCTGGCCGGTTGCCTTGCCATTATATCATATATGTGCCGTTTGTTGCAATTTGTTGCTTTTTTTTAGCTGACAAATGTGATATACTGAAAGTCAATACCAGGAAAGGACATGAACAGCCATGCAATACGTACCTTTTGGAAATCTGGGATTCGATATTTCCCGCCTGGGCCTTGGCTGTATGCGGCTGCCCATGACGGAACAGGACGGAAAAAGCGTAGTGGACGTGCCCCGCGCCGTCGCCCTGATCCGGGCCGCTATTGACGGCGGCGTTACCTATATCGATACCGCCTATCCCTATCACGGCGGCGAAAGCGAAAACATTGTGGGCCTGGCGCTGCGGGACGGTTACCGCGAGCGCGTGAAGCTGGCCACCAAGCTGCCCTGCTGGGCGGTGAACACCCGGGCCGATATGGACAGGATACTGGATGAGCAGCTCAAAAAGCTGCAGGTGCCCTATGTGGACTTTTACCTGCTGCACGCCCTGGGGCGGGAGCGCTGGAACAAGATGAAGGCGCTGGGTGCGCTGGAGTTCCTGGACAGCGCGGTGAAGGACGGCCGCATCCGTTATCCCAGCTTTTCCTTCCACGACGAGTACGGCGTGTTTGAGGAGATCATCAACCGCTACGATTGGTATATGGCACAGATCCAGTATAACTATCTGGATATCAATCACCAGGCGGGGGAGAGGGGCATCGCCCTGGCCAAAAAGCGCGGCGTGCAGATCGTGGTCATGGAGCCTCTGCGCGGCGGCGCGCTGGCGAAGCCCAGCGCCGATATCCAGGCCATCATGGACGCCTATCCTGAAAAGCGCAGCCCGGTGGATTGGGCCTTCCGCTTTGTGGGCAATGAGGAGCAGGTGGCCGTGATCCTCAGCGGCATGAGCGATGAAGCGCAGCTCAGCGATAACCTGCGCATCTTTGACGGCGTGCGCGTAAACGCCCTGACCGAAAGCGATCAGCAGCTGATCGCCAAGCTGCGGGAGGGATACCGCCGCCGTATGCCCATCGGCTGCACGGGCTGCGAGTATTGCCTGCCCTGCCCCAAGGGCGTGGCCATTCCCCGCAATTTCCGTGCCTATAACGAGTTCAATATGTTCGATAAGCTCGGCGAGTTCCCCCAGCGATATCAGGAGTTTAAAAAGGACGAGGCCGAAGCCGGCCGCTGTGTGCGCTGCGGCGCCTGCGAAAAGCAGTGTCCTCAGCATCTGCCCATCCGCGATTGGCTTCAAACGGTGCATAAAGCGGGAACGGCGGAAGCATAATGCTTTTTATGAGCAACAAGTTATTCGGCGTCGTTTCCATGTACGGCCTGCTGATTGCCCTGGCCATCCTGCTTGGCGCTGTTTTGTGCCAGCGGGAGGCCAGGCGGCGGGGGCTTCCCCCTGATACGGGGATCGATATGATCCTTTGGGCCGTGCCGCCCGCTGTGATCGGCGCGCGGCTTTATTATGTTGCCTTCCGCTGGCCCTACTATGCCGCAAATCCCCTGAGCGCCCTGTATTTCTGGCAGGGCGGGCTGGCGATATACGGCGCGGTGATCGGCGGATTCCTGGGGCTCTGGGCGCTGAGCCGCAGGGCCAGGCTCCCGCTGCTGACGCTGCTGGATATCGCTGCGCCGCTGGTGATCCTGGGTCAGGCCATCGGCCGCTGGGGCAATTATTTTAACGGCGAGGCCTATGGGCGGCTGGTGGCCGATCCCGCCTGGCAGTTTTTTCCCGCCGCCGTGTACGCGGACGGCGCTTGGCGTATGGCCACGTTCTTCTATGAATCGGTATGGGACGCCCTGGGCTTCCTCTTCCTTTGGCTGTACCGCAGGCGGGCCGAGCGGCCCGGCGATGTATTTTTCCGTTATCTGTTATGGTACGGCGCGGGACGGACGGTGATCGAGGGCCTGCGCGTGGACAGCCTGATGCTGGGGCCTGTGCGCGTATCCCAGGCGCTGAGCGCGCTGCTGTGCGCCGCGGCGCTGACGGTGATCCTGAAAAGAAGGATACAATCAAAAAAGTCTTCCCGATGATTTGCGTCGGGAAGGCTTTTGGTTTATACTGATTACAGCGTCTGCCGCATCTGCTCGTATTTCTGTTTGGCGGTCTGGATATCCTGGGCGGGAGCGGGTTTGAGCTGATACCAGCCCTGTCCGTTCATTACCTGGAAGATCTGCAGCTGATCCTGGCCCATCTGCATGAACATATCGTTCATTACGTTGCGCAGGCCGGGCTGGCTGCCCTCCACCACTTCGGAGGAGATGTTGGACATCAGCGCCTTTTCCTGATAGAGCAGGTCAAAGGCCAATTCCTGGTCGGTCAGCGCCTGCTGTCCGCCCTGGGCGGCGGTGTTCTGCTGGGTTTTGAAATTGTTCTGCATGGTTGCTTCCTCCTTGCTTACTGGCAGCCGTTCAGAAAGGCGAACAGCGCGTCAAACTGCTGGCGGTGATGCTGCGCCACGGTGCTGGCCAGGCCGCGCAGCTGGGCGTCCTGAAACTGGGCGGAATAGCCCTGCGCCACGCGGCAGGCGGTGGCCAGGTGGGTGAGCTGATCCTCGATGACGGTCAAATCCTTGGTGCTGAGATTGCACTGAGAAGCCATACGGATTCCCTCCTTTTTATTTGGTACAGCATCATTATGCCCGCCAGCGGGCGGGTTTATGAGGTGGTTTTGTGAAAAAGTGGAAAGCGCGCGCTTACCGCCTGGCGCTGAGCTGCCTGCCCAATCCCAAGCGGCAGGCGAAGGTTCAAGGCAGCGTGCCCGAAGGAGCCGCCGGCGTGCTGCGCAGGCATCATACCCGGGATGGGGCGGTGGCGCTCTTTGATGCCCAGGGCGTTACCGGGCTTCTGACCTATGGCGACGTTCAACCCGATACCGCGTACCGCACGGCCTCCATCAGCAAGCACATCACGGCCATGGCGGCCTGGCGGCTGCATGAAGCCGGGATCATCGATATCGATGCCGATGCGGACGCATTCCTGCTCTGCTCGCTCAGGCATCCCAAAGCGCCCGATACGCCCGTTACTCTGCGAAGGCTGCTGAGCCATACTGCAGGTATCCGCGACGGAAGCGCTTACGCCGCGGCCTGCTCGCAGAGCCAGCCCCTTGGTCAGGTATTGGCGGCGGACAGCCATACGGCGGAGTTTGGCGCTTTTACGTATTCAAACTTCGGCGCGGGCATTGTCGCCTGTGTGCTGGAGGGGATGCTGGGCAAGTCCTTTGAAACGATCATACAGGAGGCGGTGTTCGGCCCGCTGCGGATCACCGCCAGCTTTTATCCTCAAAAGCTCACGGGTGAAATCGCCAACGCCTACCGGGTGCTGCCGCCCTCGGGCAGGCCTGCGCTGGACGCCGCCGCCCGGCGGGCAAGGCCGCTGCCACCGGACGCTCCCGATCCCGAGCGCCATTATCTATTGTCCCAGGGCAATCTGTATATTTCCGTGCCGGAGCTGGCCAGGCTGGGAGCAGAGCTGATGCGCGAGCGCTACGCGCCTATGCGCAGGCGTCTGGCGGCGTTTGGCGAGCGGGACAGCCGCCTGGACATGGGGCTTGGCACCTTTATTGTGCATGATGTTTGTCCCATGACGCTGTACGGACACCAAGGCCTGGCCTATGGCGCCATGCACGGGCTGTTTTATGACCCGCAGCGGGGAAGGGGTTTTGCGCTCTTGACCACAGGCTGCTCGGAAGCGCGGGAGGGCGTGCTTTCGGATATCAATATTGCGATGATGAGGCTGATCTTTGATGGAAATAGTGATTGAAGTAAAAAAGATACAGGGCAGCGCCGTGCTGCGTTTTGAGAGCGGCGAAAGCCTGCGGGTGCCCGCCTCGCTTTACCGGGAACGCCCGGTGCGCAAGGGCGAAGCCATGGATCCGGCGGTTTACCGGCAGTTCATGCTGCAGCGCGGTTACAGCCATGCCCTGGACAGCGCCGTGAAGCTGCTTTCCCTGTGCGATCGCACCGAAGGGGAGATCCGGGAGAGGCTCGCTCGGGCGGGTTATCCCGAGGTCTGCGTCGATCGGGTGATTGACAAGCTGTACGCGGAGGAACTGCTCAACGACGCCGCTTTTGCCGAAAACTGGGCCCGGAGCAGAACGCACAAGTATGGGCGCAACCGCCTGCGGCAGGAGCTGACCCGCCGGGGTGTGGATGGCGAAACTGTGCGGCAGGCCATGTCGCAATTGTCCGATGCCGATCAGCTGGCCGATGCCGTACGCCTCACCGGAAAATATCTGGCCCGTACCCATGGCGATATGGATCGCAAGCTGTACCAGCGCACGTTGGCCATGCTGGCCCGGCACGGCTACGACGCCGATATCGCCCGAAAGGCGCTGGAGGTCATCGCCCGGGGCGAGGACGGCGGCGAATGGGACGAGGAGGACGTGCGGCAGATGTTCGCATGGAAGCCCGGACAGGAGTAAAGGCGGTTTTTGCAATTTTTTTGGAAAAGGGCTTGCAATCTGCCTTTGCTTATGCTAAAATAATCAAGCTGTCAATAGAAGCTTTCCCGCGGCAATGCCGCGCGACGTAAGGCATTTCCGACAGGGAGGTGTAACGAAATGGGCAAGTTTTGCCAAGTGTGCAACAAGGGTTTGATGAACGGCAACCGCGTAAGCCATGCCGAAAACAAGACCGGTCGTATGTATGCCCCCAATGTCCAGCGCGTCCGCGTGCTGGTGGATGGCCGTCCTACGCACCTGAACGTATGCACCCGCTGCCTGCGCAGCGGCAAGGTTGTGCGCGCGCTGCCCCGTACCAGCGCGACCGTAGAAGCCTGATTCCGGCATACCTGAAAAGCCTTCCTTTATGGAGGGCTTTTTGTTATGCATGGAATGAAGGCAAAAATACGCCGAGGATATCCCTTTTGACTGCGACGCGCGCTGCTGAGGCCGGCGTTTTTTGCTGATATTTGGTTTTTCAGCGTTGCTTTTATCCTGCGCTCTTGCTATAATGCAGATACAACATGCTGCCTGGAGGATTGCTGATGAACGCTGTAATAAAGCTTGTGGATTACGCCCTGAAAAAGGAATTGATAGAGGAGTGCGAACGCGTTTGGGCGCAGAACGCGCTGCTGGAGACGCTTCGCTGCGACGCGCTGCCTGATGTCAACGTGCCGGAAGACGCTTCCCTGGCGCAAACGCTGGACGCTCTGTGCGGCGACGCTTTCCGCCGCGGCGTGCTGCCGGATGATTCGGTGGCGTACCGCGATTTGCTTGATACCGCGCTCATGGGCCGCCTTACGCCCCGTCCGGCTCAGGTGATCGAAAAATTCAACGCGCTCTATCGGAAAAATGCCGGAGAGGCCACGGATTGGTATTACCGTTTCAGCCAGGATACCAATTATATCCGCAGGGATCGCATCGCGAAAGATTTGAAATGGAAAACCGCCACCGAATACGGCAAATTGGATATCACCGTCAATTTAAGCAAGCCCGAAAAGGATCCCAAGGCCATCGCTGCCGCCCGGGATCTGCCAGCATCCGATTATCCGCGCTGCCAGCTCTGCGCTGAGAATGAAGGCTATGCGGGCCGCCTCAATCATCCCGCCCGGCAGAATCATCGGGTGATCCCCATCACGATTAACGGCTCCCCCTGGTTTTTGCAGTATTCGCCCTACGTGTACTATAATGAACACTGCATTTGCTTCAACCAGCTGCACACGCCCATGAAGATCGACAGAGCCTGCTTTGAAAAGCTCCTGGATTTCGTGCGGCAGTTTCCTCACTATTTTGTGGGCTCCAACGCCGATTTGCCTATCGTGGGCGGCTCTATCTTGGCCCATGACCATTTCCAGGGCGGGCATTACACCTTTCCCATGGAAAAGGCGCCCGTTGAAACGCCCTTCGCCTTCCCCGGCTATGACGACGTGGAGGCCGGCATCGTCAAATGGCCCATGTCGGTGATCCGCCTGCGCTGCGGTGACAGCGCACGTCTGGCGGAGCTGGCCGATCATATTCTGAACCAATGGCGGACTTATACCGACGAGGCGGCAGTGGTTTACGCTGAAACCGAAGGCGTACCCCACAATACCATCACGCCCATCGCCCGCATGCGGGAGGGAAAGTATGAGCTTGACCTGGTGCTGCGCAACAATCTGACCACGCCGGAGCATCCGCTGGGGCTGTATCATCCCCATGCAGAGCTGCACCATATCAAAAAGGAAAACATCGGCCTTATCGAGGTTATGGGCCTGGCTGTGCTGCCCGCCCGTCTGCGGGACGAGCTGCACGCCGTGGCCGACGCGCTGGCCTCTGGCGCCGATCTGTCCGCAGACGAGCGCACCGCCAAGCATGCCCCGTGGGCGGAGGGTTTCCGGAAGGCTTACCGCTTCACGTCCGAGAACGCCTTTGAGACCGTCCAGCACGAAACCGGGCTGGTTTTTGCCAAGGTGCTGGAGCATGCGGGCGTGTATCAGCGCAGCGCGGCGGGCAAGGAAGCGTTTTTGCGCTTCTTGAGGAGCTGCTGATTTTGCGTAACGTTTTTGGTTAAGAAGTGGGGGAGAAGGGAGACATAAGGCTGCTACTGGAAGCCTTTCCAGGCGCTTCGAGCCCCTTAACGTTCCCCTTTTCCATGATGAGTCGATAATGCCGGTATCAGCAAAATACAAAAAAGCAGCGCTCCTGCCGTTTGGCGGGAGCGCTGCCATGGTTTATGGAGAATTATTTCTTCACGTTGAAGGCGTTCATCTGGGGATAGCAGGCGGAGGCGCCCAGAGCTTCCTCGATGCGGATCAGCTGGTTGTACTTGGCCACGCGCTCGGAACGGGAAGGAGCGCCGGTCTTGATCTGGCAGGTGTTCAGAGCCACGGCCAGGTCGGCGATGGTGGTATCCTCGGTCTCGCCGGAGCGGTGAGAGGTAACGGCGGTATAGCCGGCCTTGTGGGCCATCTTGATGGCTTCCAGGGTTTCGGACACGGAACCGATCTGGTTCAGCTTGATCAGGATGCTGTTGCCGCAGCCCAGGGCGATGCCCTTCGACAGGCGCTCGGTGTTGGTCACGAACAGGTCGTCGCCAACCAGCTGCACCTTGTGGCCGATCTTGGCGGTCATGCGCTGCCAGCCTTCCCAATCCTCTTCATCCAGGCCGTCCTCGATGGAGATGATGGGATACTTGTCAACCAGGCTCTCCCAGTGGGCGATCAGTTCGTCGCTGGTGAAATCCTTGCCGGACTTGGGCTGATGATAGAAGCCCTTGCCCTTTTCGCTCTTCCATTCGGAAGAAGCGGCGTCCATGGCCAGCATGAAATCCTTGCCGGGCTTGTAGCCGGCCTTTTCGATGGCCTTCAGGATCAGTTCGATGGCGTCCTCGTCGCCGGCCAGGCTGTTGGGGGCAAAGCCGCCCTCATCGCCCACGGCGGTCACGTCGTTCATATCCTTGATGAGCTTCTTCAGGGTCTGGAACACCTCGGCGCACCAGCGCAGGCCTTCCTTAAAGGAGGGAGCGCCAACGGGCATGACCATGAATTCCTGGGTATCCACGGAGGAATCGGCATGGGCGCCGCCGTTCAAAATGTTCATCATGGGCACGGGCAGGCGATTGCCATTCACGCCGCCCAGGAAACGGTACAGCGGAATGCCCAGGGAATTGGCAGCGGCACGGGCGGTGGCGATGGATACGGCCAGGATGGCGTTGGCGCCCAGGTTGCTCTTATCCTTGGTGCCGTCGGCCTTGATCATGGCGGCGTCCACAGCATAGGTATCCTGCGCGTTCAGGCCCAGGATCGCCTGCGCGATCACAGTGTTCACATTTTCAACAGCTTTGGAAACGCCCTTGCCGCCAAACCGGCTCTTATCGCCGTCGCGCAGTTCCAGCGCTTCAAATTCGCCGGTGGAAGCGCCGCTGGGAGCAGTGCCCAGAGCGATGGTGCCATCCTCCAGCCAGATTTCAGCTTCAACGGTGGGATTGCCGCGGGAATCAATGATTTCACGGCCGATCACCTTCACGATGGTGGTTTTCATAGAAAATGTACCTCCTCAAGCATGGTAGAATCATGGTTTCACAGTACCGAAAGCTATTATACCAAAAAAGCGTGGATAAATCTACCTCTTTTTAAAAAAATATCGCCTCTTTTCTTTTTTCCTCTGCGAAAAAGAGAAAGAAAAGAGGCGACGCGTTTATTTCTTTTTCGGAAACGATAAACCCCGGCGGGCGGATAATATCCTCCATTACTGAAATTTACCCATTCAACGGGCGGATAATATCCGCCCCTACGGAAACGTTTATCTCAATACGGTGCCTCCCCAATCTTCCCGCTCGGCCCGAAGGGACGAGAAAGGGGACGCCAAGATTTTTTCTTAAGAAGCGCGGGTGCGTCTATATGACGCACCCGTGCGAAGTTTCATCGGTTGAAGATCCGCACCGGCAGCACCAGGAAGGTAAAAGCGTCGCCCTCCACAGGCTTGATCATGCAGGGGGATACGTTGCTGTTGAAGCACATGCGGATGCGCTCGTTATCCACATTGTGGATGATATCGGTGAGATAGCGGGAATTGAAGGCGATGGACAGTTCGCTGCCGTCGATACCGATGTCGATTTCCTCGTGCACGTCGCCCCGATCGGCGTTGGCGGTCATTTCCATCTTGCCCTCGGGGGACAATTTCAGGTAGATCAGATTGTTTTTCCCCTCCCGGGCCATCAGGGAGCAGCGGTCGATGGCGTCGGCCAATTCGGACCGCATTACCCGCACCTCTGTGGTCCAGGTGGCGGGCAGGATCTTCTGATAATCGATGAATTCGCCGGTGAGCAGGGTGGCGTACACCTTCACCGCGCCAAAGGAATACATGATGTGGGAGGAATTGAAGGTGATCTGGGCGTCGTCCTCGCTGTCGGGCAGCATTTTGCCCACTTCGCCCAGGATCTTGCCCGGGGCCACCGCGCTGATCATTGCTTTGCCGGCGGGCAGCGCGTTGGCCGCCTCGATCCGCTGCAGCGCCAGGCGGAAGCCATCCAGCCCCACCAGCAGCGCTTCATTTTCATAGACCTCCATCAGGATGCCCGTCAGGATCTTGCGGCTTTCATCGGTGGATACCGCAAACAGCACCTTGCCAATGGCGTCCCGCAGTCGCTTGCAGGGCAGGGCTACGTGATATTCCCCCGATACGTCGTTGACGTCGGGGAAATCCTCTGCCTCCATGCAGGCCATCGACGTGTTGCTGCCCCGGCTGCGGATCAGTGCCCGGCGATTGTCATCCACCCGCACGTCCACTTCCCCCGCGGGCTGCTTGCGCATCATTTCGGCAAACAGCCTGGCCGGCAAAAGGGCCAATCCATCTTCCTCCACCATGGCGCTGACCCGGGCTTTGATGGAAATTTCCCCGTCGGTGCAGGTGAGCACCAGGCTGTCCTCGTCCGTTTCGATCAACACGCCATCGTACGCCGCCTTGGTGGGACGGGCGGATATCGCCCGGGTGACCATCCCCAGGCCGTAATTGATTTCATCGGTCTGTACCCGAAAATGCATAGCTCAACTTCCTTTCGTCAGGGGCGATGCCCCTCGTTCAGTGGTAGTAGTAATATATAAAAGTATTATTAGTATTAGAAGCGAGGAAAACGTGGAAAACTGGAAAAACCTCAGGCGTCGCCTGCGTTTGGGCTTGGGATAACTTCGGGGATAAATCGGGATGAATTTGGGATATCCCCACTCACCCCCTCAAACGCACGCCCTTTTTCTGTTTTCACGAAGGCCGCATACACGTTTATTTTCTCATATTTCATGGGAAAATGCAAGTAAAAAGCCGCGAAACACCGAAAAAAACCAGCCTTCAACCGGTTTATCCACAGAATTCACAAAAGCGTATTCCACAAAATGTGGAAAAAATCCCCCTTGATATGATTGGATTCTTTCAAACTTCAAACAGTTTGTTCACGAAGTTATCCACTGAGGAGACGGCGGGACCTGCGCGGTCCCGCGCCCTGCGGCAGGGGAAAAACCGGGTGTCGATAAATCGACACCCTGCGATGGGAAACGGAATCGGGATTCCGTTTCCCATCGATCCATCCTCGGGGTTTTCGATAGTTGGGATAGAAAACAAACGCTATCCGCGAGCAGCTATGGGTAATCCCAGCAAGCTGCCGGGGGTAAGAAAACGAAAAAAACGGTCAGAAGGAAAGCTTGCTTTCCTTTGACCGATTTCTTCGTTTTTCCGGTGCGTTCACGCACCGGCTGGCCGGAAAAGCCGGCCGCCCCGGCAGCGACCGCTGCTTGGTAACTTGCCCGTTTCAGCGACACACAATTTTATAATGAAATAATCCGCTCCATTCGCAGAAGTCGGGTCCAGGGAGGGCTCCCTCCCTGGCGGGAGTCTGAGGGCAGCGCCCTCAGTGTGCCTCCCCTTTCGCTATGATCCCCATCCTTTCCGCAAGATGCACACCGGAACATAATAAGCACACAAAGTGCCCCAGCATTGACGCGTACCCCGCGCCGACGATGCCCAGGGGTTTCACCCACAGAAAGGTGAAAAGCAGGGTGAAAGCCGCGCCGAGCATGCCGTCCAGCAGGGTATGATTTTGCATGCCCAGGCCATTCATCAGCCCGGTGACGACCTGCTGGGTGGGCAGGAGGAGGGCCATGGGGCACAGGGCGCGGATGAGGAGGGTCAATTCCGGCAAGCGATACAGGAGATGCGCAATCCAAGGTGCCAGAACGTACAATCCTCCGGTGCAGGCGCCGCCGGCGGCGAGGGCGGGCAGGGTCAGGCGAAGGACCAGACGACGCAGGGCGGCGGGGGATACGCATTTCGCCGCGGCAGGCCCGCCTACCATGGCCAGGGAACCGGCCAGCAGACCCGGCAGGAACATCAGCGGCATCACCATGCCGTTGAGCATGCCCAGGCGGCTCATGGCTTCGCTGCGGCTCAGACCGGCGGCCATGAGGAGGGTGGGAATAATCAGATTGGATAAGGTGCGCAGCCCGGTGTGACACAGCCGGTTCAGGATCATGGGAAAGGAAAGGCCCCACAATTCTTTCCGGATGAGGCGCAGGGCGGGATCGTGGCGGAAGGACGCGGTTTTTCCACAGAAAAGCCATACGATGGCCAGCCCCATGCTTTCGCCGACGAGCCCGGCAAGGGCGGGGGCGGCTGCCCGCCAGGCGGCGGTGACCCGAGGGATCAGGAGGGAAAGCAGGGCCAGGGTCAGCAGGCGGAAAAGCTGCTCCCCCAATTCGCTGAGGGTGGGAGGCAGGGCGTTGCTTTTGCCCAGGAAATAGCCGTCGTAGACCCCGGACAGGCCAATGAACAGCACGCAGGGCACGAAGAACAGCAGGGAAGGCAAGGTGCGTTCATCGCCCAGCGCGCGGGCGATCCAGGGCGATAAAAACAAAAATAGAGGCATGATGCAAAGGGCCATGCGCCGGGCCAATTGCCGGCCGGCGTACAGGATGCGCTGCCGATCCTTGTCCGTGTTCGCCCGGGCGGTCAGGCGGCTGACGGCGGTGGGCAGCCCGGCGGCGGCGGGGGTCAGGGCCAGCATGTGCGCGCCGGAGGCCAATTCCATGATGCCCACGGCTTCCGCCCCCAGCAAACGGCTGACCCACAGCCGCATGCCAAAGCCCACGGCCCGTACCAAGGCGCCGCTGCAGGTAATAAAAAGGGCCTGGCTTTTCAGGCTTTGCCGTTTCATGCGCATCCCCCCTGTTTTTTTCAGGGTATGCGCCGGGAAAGCGGGGCATGATAGGAAGCGGGACGATTCGCGACCGGGTATTGAATGAAAAACCCAAAGTATGGTATAATCGGACGGAAATTCGAGAATGGATCGAAAAGACGAATCGCCCGCGCCGGGAATGGCCGGCGAGGGAAAACAACACAAGCCCGGATAGGAGAGGAAGCATCCATGTATGATATTCTGATCATTGGCGCGGGAGTCACCGGCTGCGCCGTGGCCAGGCAATTGTGCCACTACCAGGGGAAATTTGCCGTGCTCGAAGCGGCGGAGGATGTGGCTGACGGCGCCAGCAAGGCCAACAGCGGCATCGTGCACGCAGGCTTTGACGCCAAGCCCGGCACGAAGAAGGCCTATTATAACGTGAAGGGCGCGAAAATGTACGCCAAGCTGGCCAAGGATATGAACGTGCCCTATGATCCCATCGGCGCGCTGGTGATCGGGTTTACGGACGAGGACCGGGAAACCATTCAAAAGCTGTACGACCAGGGGCAGAAAAACGGGGTGGAGCAGCTGCGGATATTGGGCCGGGAAGAAATTTTGCAAATGGAGCCCAACACCAACCCCGACGTAACATGCGCCCTGTACGCCCCCACCAGCGCGGTGGTGAGCCCCTATGAAATGACGCTGGCGCTGAGTTACCACGCCGCCGACAACGGGGTGGAGTTCATTTTTGACGCGCCGGTGAGCGCCATGCGCAAAGACGGCGGCAACGGCTGGGTGGTAACCACCCCCAAGGGCGAATTCAGCGCCCGGGCGGTGATCAACTGTGCCGGCATCGGCGCCGCGGCGCTGCACAACATGATTTCCGATCAGCCGGTGCGCCTGATCCCCCGTCGGGGCGAATATTACCTGCTGGACCACACGGTGAAATACCCCTTCAGCCGCACCATGTTCCAGGTGCCATCCAAGATGGGCAAAGGCGTGCTGATTTCCCCCACCGCCCACGGCAACGCCCTGCTGGGCCCCTCGGCGGAGGATATCGACGACGGTTTCGATACCGCCACCACCCGGCAGGGGCTGGATTTCGTGCTGGATAAATGCCGCCTGACCTGGCCCAAGGTCAACATCCGCCCGGTGATCACCACCTTCTCCGGCGTGCGCGCCCACCCCGATACAGACGATTTTATCATCGGCCCGGTGAGCGGCGCGGCGGAAGGCGCGTTTGAGGCCATCGGCATCGAAAGCCCGGGCCTGA
Organism: Clostridia bacterium; assembly: GCA_017464225.1. Next base: position 16,930 of record JAFUDW010000089.1, read on the forward strand.
GCGCCGCCCCCGCCGTGGGCGAGGAATTGGGCGATATGGCGGCCCACTATTTGAAGCTGCCCGACGCCCGGATGGTGAAGCCCGCGGTTCCGCTGCTCAAGCTCTTCTCCGCCATGAGCGAGGAGGAGCGGGCGGAAGCCTGCCGCGCAAACCCAGATTACGGCCGCATCGTGTGCCGGTGCGAGGTGGTCACGGAGGCGGAGATCCGCGACGCCATCCGCCGCCCGGTGGGCGCCCGGTCCATCGACGGGGTGAAGCGCCGCACCCGGGCCGGCATGGGCCGGTGCCAGGGTGGGTTCTGCTCCCCCCGGGTCATGGAGATCCTGTGCGAGGAACGGGGGGTTTCGCCCCTGGAAATCACCAAGAGCGGCGGGGAAAGCCGCCTGCTGGTGGGCACGCTGAACGATATTGCAAAGGAGGCGCGGGGCCATGCGTGAGGAAAGCATTCAGGTGGATGTATTGGTCATTGGCGCGGGGCCCGCGGGCCTGGCCGCCGCCATTGCGGCAAAAAATCAGGGGATCGACAGCCTGATCGTGCTGGAAAGAGAAGATCAGCCCGGCGGCATCCTGCGCCAGTGCATCCATAACGGCTTCGGCCTGCACCGCTTTAAGGAAGAACTGACCGGGCCGGAATACGCCCAGCGGGATATCGACGCCGCCCGGGAAATGCGCATCGATATCCGCACCGGGGTCACGGTGCTGAGCGTATCGCCCGAAAAACGGGTGACCGCCGTCAGCCGGGAAAGCGGGCTGCAGATTTTTGAGGCCAAGGCCATCGTGCTGGCCATGGGCTGCCGGGAGCGGCCCCGGGGGGCCCTGGCCATCCCCGGCACCCGGTGCGCCGGCATTTACAGCGCCGGCACCGCCCAGAAATTCGTCAACCTGGAGGGCTATATGCCCGGCCGCCGGGTGGTGATCCTGGGCAGCGGCGATATCGGCTTGATCATGGCCCGGCGTATGACGCTGCAGGGCGCCAAGGTGCTGGCCTGCGTGGAATTGATGCCCTACTCCAGCGGCCTGAACCGCAACATCGTGCAGTGCCTGCAGGATTATGATATCCCGCTGTATCTGTCCCACACGGTGATCGATATTCACGGGCGGGAGCGGCTGACCGGCGTCACGGTGGCTCAGGTGGATGAAAACCGCCGGCCCATCCCCGGCACGGAAATGGAATTCGCGTGCGATACGCTGCTTCTGTCGGTGGGCCTGATTCCGGAAAACGAATTGTCCGCCGGGGCTGGGATCGAATTGAGCCCCGTGACCAGCGGCGCGGTGGTCAGCGATACGCTGGAAACCAGCGTGCCCGGCGTGTTCGCCTGCGGAAACGTGCTGCACGTGCACGATTTGGTGGATCACGTGAGCAACGAATCCTTCCGGGCCGGCGAAATGGCCGCCCGCTTCGCGAAGGGCGAGCGGCGGGAAGGCCGGGAGATCCCCGTAAGGGACGGCCGGGGCGTGCGGGGCGTGGTGCCGCAAAAGCTGCTGCTGGACGATGAAAACAAAGGTGTCGATTTGATGTTCCGCCCGGACCGGGTGTACCGGGATCATTACCTGACCGTGTATGCCGATGGAAAGGCCCTTTCCTCCGTGAAGAAAATGATCCTGACCCCCGGAGAAATGGTGGTGCAGCCCCTGAACGAAAAAATGCTGGCCGCCTGCCGGGACGCGAAGGAGATTTCCGTGGCCATCACCGAAGAAAAAGCGGTGTGACGACGCGAAAATAAAAGCGCTGTTCCCCTTTCCAGCCGGGAAAAACCTTCCCGGTTGGCCAAGGGAACAGCGTTTTTTTGCAATGAACCGCCCGATCAAAACGATCGATCCGGTTGATTTTCGCATCCTTCCACCTGCGCCTTTGTTCAGTATCCGATTCCCATTGCCTGTGGTACAAAAAGACGCGTCGATCCTGGCGCCGAGATCCTCCGCCTGCACCGCGGTCAGCGGCGATGCAAGCAAGAGAAGCGTTAGCAGGATGGATAAGCATTTCATGTCGTTCTCTTCTTTCGTGCAATGGGAGGGGGTCGATGAAAAAAAGAAAAGGCCGTTTCTCCATCTCTGAAAACAGACGGATGACGGGGATTTTCCATAAAGCAGTATTAGCCAGAAATTCAGAAAAGGCATCTGCGTACTGGATTGGTCAATACTGAAATATGGAGGAAAGCGCAATGAAATCCCTGTTTGAAGAACTTGGCGGCACCTACACCCTGGGCAAAGACGGTATGTATTATCCGAACCTGATGATTGATGATAACGATCAGCGTCCCATCGGGAAATGGGGCAGAATGCACAGGACATACCTGGAGGAAGTACATCCCGGCTTGTATGAAAGGCTGATCCTAAACGGCAGCCTTCATAGGCATCTGGCGGACGCGAACGAGAGAGCAGAGGCCATGATGAAACTGCTAACAAAGCAGATGAAGGACCGAGAGGAAATTACGGAACGTCTGAAAGCTGAGCAGCCCATGGTATGGGTGAACAAAATGAACAACATTCGCAGTCGAGCTGAAGAAATCGTCATGGAAGAAGTCATTAACACCCTGTAAACATAGCAGCCGCTGGCGGAATCAACCACGCCAGCGGCTGTTTCGCACTATTACAATTTATCGGTGATGTTTTGTATCATGTTACAGATGCTTTACTTGTTTATCATGAGATTCAATAAACCCACTTTCGTTTCTCTTCGGTTTCTATAATTTGATTGTAGCATCATGATTATAACACGCCTTGAAAAGAAACTTGACCAGAGAACCATGGAAGGAGAACATTAACCCCTTTAAACAGAGTGGCCGCCGGCATAATCATTCCGATCCTGCCAGCGGCGTTTGTTTTTAAGATTATTTTACAAGAACGGGATACTTTGCAATATCGGCTTTGTGGGAGTCTTTTTTCGCTGCGTCAATCCTTTTCGGGTATGTTGATTTTTATGATCTGAACGTCTGAGAGCCCTTGATCCATTTCAACTCCTTCTTTGGCCCATGAATAGACCGGAAGTAGTTGGAGATACAGTTTGTCCGTTTCCAAGGGGCCGCCAAGAGTCCAGAAATCACGCATGTATGCGCTTTGGGTCTCCATATCCAGGATTTCGGGTCCGCTGGAAAAGCTGCCTTCATCAAGAAAACTCATGGAGGATGGATCAATGGCAATGAACCTGTATTCCAACAACTGCTCAGCTGACTGTCTGCTGCCTGTATGATAATAGAGTTCTACCTGTGTGTCGAGCCGTGTTGGCAGCAAAACCATTCGATCCAAGGAAACAAGAATATCTCCCGCCGTAACAGTCTGCTGCACATCAATTTCAATTTCTTGCACATTTTCAACCGGAAGACGGAAATCAAGAGTTTTCGTTGTGAGCGGGTCATCGCTGCTATCATCAAAGACACCGACTTCCCATTCCACTTCAACTTCACCATTTTCCACTTCCAGATAATTGGCACTGGTGATGCTGACAAGCGTCGTATCATTTTCAATCCATTCATCACCTGAGACGATGGGATAAGTGCCTTTTTGCTGGGCGTTGACATATACATGGATCATCGATAAGCCTTTTTGTTTGGCATAATCACTGAGCGTGATTTCATCATCGACTCCTGCCAGTTCCTTGATGTATTGGCGTGCCAGTGTTACATCCGGATCACAGATTGTCTCACTCGGAAGGATCATTGTTGTTTCGTTTTCCAAACAGCTGACTTCTGTAACTATGATGATTTTGTTTCCAGCAGCATAGGCATCACGAACATGAAAGCGAACCCCTTCAAAATCCAATGTTAAATCCTGATTAAATCCCGACTCAAAGTTCTCATCAACTTTGCCTTCGACTACATTCCTGATATAGTCAGCGATTTTCCAGCCGCTCAACTCTAAAGCCAAAGCAGTTACTGAGATCAGCATGAGTGCGATAGTCAACACCGTAACGATTGAGAATTTCTTTTTCACTTTCACTTCTCCTTTGGATGCGGCTACGACCCGCCGTGCCAGATAGGGATTTCCCTCCAAGCCGGACATCATTCGATTCATCGCTGACTTGATGCGTTCATCTTCCCTGTTTTCCGTCATGACAGATCACATCCTTTCTCTATCAATTCTTTTCTGAGTTTTTCCTTTGCCCGTTTTAGTCTGCTGCTGACAGCCTGCTGCGTGATTCCTAAAGCATCAGCCGCCTCGTATGTGGTCATCCCTTCAAAGCTGCACAGAAGAATGACTTCCCTGAGCTTGATCGGCAGCGCCATGACGGATTCCATGATTTCCCTGTCGCCGTCTTCCAATTGCGCCGTCTGTTCCGGCAGCTGACTGAGATCGACTCTTCTGTCAACAAACCGAAACCACCGACCGCGAAGCATATCCCGGCAGGTATTCATGGCAATTTTGAATATCCAGGTTTTTTCGCTGCTGTTTCCTTTGAAAGAGTCAAGACTCTGATAGACTTTGACAAATGTCTCCTGCACTGCATCTTCAGCGAGACCTCGATCATGAAGAAACGTGAAGCAGACTTTCAGCAGGCTAACCTGATACCTGTCAACAAGTGCTTCCAGTTTCTCATCTCTGGTGATCGCCGGGCCCTTGGCCACCACCGTGTTCATCAGCTCATCGCCTCCCTTCACTTGAACAGACGAAAATAATAAGCAAATGACAACATCGCTCGAAAAAACAAAGTTTAAAAGTTTAATCATTTAGACGATAGACAGAGCTAAAACTTAAATTCTCAAAAAATTTAGTGGTAGCTCTCTCGACGCCACCTTATTGTTATACGCGATTTCCGGCTTCTATGCTACATCAATTTTGTCACATGGCACATGGTGCCATGGATATTCGTAAGTTTAGTCTTTTCAAATGGTTGCCGGCATGTTATGATAGCAAGGATTGTTTCTTGGTACAATTTGAAGTATCAGTATGAATGGAGAATCAGGATGGCGAAAGAGGAATCTGGCAATAGCTATTCCATAACGGATGAGGAATACACCCGGATGCGGAAAGCGGAATACAGTTCCTACGAGTATTATGGTGAAGATGTGGATGAAGCCTACGATGAGAATGAGGATGACGGCTATCCCGATGTAGTGGAGCACGATGAAAGCGGCGTCGTATATGACCTGAAAACGGATTTCATTGTACTGCTCCCCGGCGAGATCATCCGCATCCCGCAGGACAGCAACCTTGCTTGGATGACTATGTTCTATGCACTGCCCAAGGAACTGATAGCTAAGCGACCTGCATATATGGAATTGCCAAGGAATATCGTGAAGCTGATAGAAAGCGAAAAGTACAGGAAGCTCATCGAGAAGGATGCTTTCCTGGAGCTGGTATGGGATAGTTACGCCTGGTCTATCTGGCAGGCTATTCAGGTGCCGGATGGCAAGGGTGGCTATAAGGAAGTGCCGGGGGATTGGCAAAACTATTCCGGCGATTTTCCCATTTGGCGGCTGGTCTATAGCATCATTCCCTACTTCCGTATGACATATGAAACAAGAATGGAATGGAGCTTCCAACGGCTGTTTACCATGCCGCAAAATTCAAGTCTTCCCTGGTTGGATTGGCGGCATTTTTCCAATCTTGTTTTCAACCTGACGGACATGATTGTGAAAGAACAAAAATTGCAGCCTGTCATTGACGAGGTATGGAATCATCGCCAGCCGGAGGATTACACCGGGTACAATCTCAAGCGGGGTGAATTTCTGCGGAAGTGGAATCACAGCCGCTACTATCAGCATGCCTCGGTAGAGCAGATGATGGATGACAAAATTGATGTACCCGATACGCGGATGGCGTTTGACAGGAAGGTGCTTTCAGAGCAGCTGGTGGAGCAGTTTGAAGCGACGCTGTCCCAAAAGGATAAAACGATTTTAGATTTGCGGATGAAAGGACGGACGCTGCAGGAAATCGCAGATGTCGTGGACTATGAAACGCCCAGCGCTGTGTCGAAACGCATCGACAAAATTGCGGAGCAGTATGAAGCATTTATCAATCCGCTGCCCGAAGGCGCAGAACGAGTAAATCCGGAGAAAAAACGCCCCTAAAATCTTATCAAAAAAATTTTTTCATCCAGGAAAAAAACGGCCTTTTTCAAGCCAATGAATATTGGAGGGGGAAAATCCCCTCACCCGCAATCACAGCCATCGGTTTTGCCGGTGGCTTTTTTGTGTGTGGAAAAATAGTGCCGGAAGGCAACAACGGGAAGGAGGTGATTCTATGACGAAACGGATGGATCAGCTGCTGGAAAAGCAGAAGAAGCTGCTGGCAAAAAAGCAGCAGGCCGAAGCAGAAGAGAAAGCAGTGCAGAAGCAGATCAAGGAACTGGCACGAAACGAACGCACCCATCGGCTGTGCAATCGCGGCGGTTATGTGGAAAAGCTGCTTACTGAACTTGGCGCGCCGGAGCTTTTGGACGAGGAAGTATACGATCATTTGAAGTATGCTTTGAACACGCCCTATGCGAAAACGCACCTGGCAAACCTGCTGGAAGCCAAACGAAAGGCCGTTGCCGAGGCCGAGGGAACCGAAACCGGGGATTTGACTGACTAAGGACCCGGAGTTTACGGAGGGCGCAATTATATGAACTCCGTTCATCCATTGCGCTCTCCGAGGGCTCCTGCGGAGGGCTCGATGGAGAGAAGCCTTTTGTGGCTTCTCTCCATCAGCAGGGGCGGCCCCCTGCGCCGATTGCATCGGCTACCCCCGTAGGAACGCTGCGGCGTGTAAAAGGAACGACGAAAGAAGGAGGCGAGACACACATTCCGTGTCCCCATTATAACATTACGATCATCGCCCGTGGGAAGGTGAAGGGCAGTTCCGTCATGGGCGCTGCCGCCTATCAATCCGGCGACAAACTTTATTCCGAGTACGAACACGAATGGAAGTCCGGCGACCATCTGGAAAGGATCGTCCACAAGGAAATCCTGCTGCCCCCTAACGCCCCGGAGAAATACCGGGATCGGGCAACCCTTTGGAACGCAGTGGATGCGTCCGAAACGAAAAGCACGGCGCAGACTGCCCGACGCATCATCATGGCGCTGCCCAAGGAACTGACCCGGGAACAGAACATCGAATTGATCTGCAATTACTGCCAAACATCCTTCGTAGATCGCGGCATGATTGCGGATTTTGCTGTCCATGACGACGAGGAGGGAAATCCTCACGCCCATGTGCGGCTGACCATGCGATCCCTGAATGAACAAGGAGAGTGGAATCCGAAAACCCGAACAGAATTTGTGCTGGACGAAAACGGCAAGCGCATCCAAACCGCCAACGGAAAATTCAAGCGACGCTGCGTCAGCTGGGACGGCTGGAATGATCGAGGCAACTGCGAAATCTGGCGGCATGAA
>JAFUDW010000090.1 GCA_017464225.1 Clostridia bacterium
AAAAGCAGGATGATGGCTGAATGAGCTTGCTCATATCAGACGCCAGCCTGCTTTTTCTTTGCCTCAGACGGCCTCTTTACGCCAACCCAAAAGCTTAACTGGCGGAAATCGTTTGTTAGTGAATTTAACTTTGTTCGCCGGGATGGGTGCAGGGGGCGAAGTCCCCTGCCGCGGGTTCATAAGGGCCGCGGAGGCCCTTATCGTCTCCCCCGCCAAACTCTCTTTATACAACCCCAATTACGATCTCTATCAGTAATTGGTCTGCTCCAGCTCAAAATACGCCTGGGGATGGTTGCACACCGGACAAACGGCCGGGGCCTCCTCCCCTTCGTAGATATAACCGCAGTTGCGGCAGTGCCACACCTTGGTTTCGCCCTTATTGAACACCGTGCCGGCGTCCAGGTTTTCCTTGAGCTTGTTATAGCGCGCTTCATGGGCGCGTTCCACTTCGGCCACGCCCTCAAACTTTTTGGCCAGCTCCTCAAAGCCTTCCTCCCGGGCCACCCGGGCGAACTCCTTGTACATCTCGGTCCATTCCTCGTGCTCGCCCGCGGCGGCGGCGGCCAGATTGGCGGCGGTATCGCCGGGAGTCTTGCCCTCCTGGAAACCGCTCAAGGCGCGCAGCCACATTTTGGCGTGCTCCTTTTCGTTGCGGGCGGTCTCCTCAAAGATACCGGCGATCTGCTGGTATCCCTCTTTTTTGGCGGCGCTGGCGTAAAAATCGTACTTGTTGCGGGCCATGCTCTCGCCTGCGAAAGCGGCCATCAGGTTTTTCTCGGTCTTAGAGCCTTTCAGTTCCATAGCTGTATCCTCCTGTGATCGATAGTATGGCCCGCCGGGCCGGTATTATCCGATGAAAGAGAGTACGGTGGGGATGATCATGGCAAGGATCAGCACCACGCAGAGCACGGCGATCACGACCTTGCGGGAATCAGTCTTCTTTTTTCCGGACACGTCAGCAAACCTCCTGTTCATAAGCTTCTATGGCGCGGCTCAGTTGGTCGGGGCAGCTGGTGTCGCCCTGGCAGGGAATGCCGCGCAGCAATTCCTTCACATCGTCAGCCTTGCGTCCCACCACCATGGTGGCCAGGCCGCGGGTATTGCCCTTGCAGCCGCGGTGGAACGCGCAGTACGTAATGATGCCGTTTTCGTCGATCTCCAGGTCGATCTGCGTGGAGCAGGTGCCGTGGGTCTTGTACTCAAACATACTCTTTCCCCTTCACATTAAACAGAAAAATCACCGCGGCGGGGCAGCGGATCGGAACGCAGGATGGCGTAAAGCCGCACATCGGAAAACCGCCCCTTGTTAAATACCCGGCTCCGCAGCGTGCCCTCGCAGGTCATACCGCATTTTTCCATCACCCGGCCCGAGGCAGGATTGTCCACCTCATGCATGGCCTCGATGCGGTTGAGCCCCAGGGTGTCAAAGCCAAAATGCAGCACGGCACTCAGCGCTTCGGTGGCATAGCCCTGGTTCCAGCAGTCCCGGGCCAGGGAATACCCTACCTCGCCGCTGCGGTGCTCGCAGTTGATCCACATGAAGCCGATGGTGCCGATCATGCGGCGGTCAGCCCGCCGCTCGATGGCGAAGCTGCCCGGCGAGCCGTTGCGGTACTGCCGAAGGGCGCTGCGCAGGGCGGCGCGGGTCTGCCGCGGGCTTTCATGCGTGTCCCACAGCACGTGGCGGCTCACCTCGGGATCGCTGCAATAGCGGTACATGTCCCTTTCGTCCCGCATGGTCAGCGGCCGCAGCCGCAGCCGCTTTGTTTCCAGCACCGGCAGGCTGGAGAACACGCTCTGGCAATAAGCCTGCATACGCCGTCCTCATTTCGTCATATTATGCCACAAAATCGGAATGAATGCAACGGGAAAGCGCCTTGTCGCCGAAAATTCACAAAGCGCGGCGGAATCAAGCGCTTTTCCATGAAAATTTGTTAAATTATTCCTTTCCCTGGGATGAAAACGCCCCGCTGACCCGTTGAATAGGTGACGGTTGATCAAAGGGCGCGGCGGCCAGGCGATTGGTGAGCTGGGCTGCCATCAGCAGCCCGGCGATCGTTTTGCTGTCGTGGATCTCGCCCGCCATGACCATGCGGATGGCCTCGCTGAGCGGGAAGGAGCGCACGCGCAGGAATTCGTCGGGATCCAGATGCATTTTATGCTGGCTGAGGCCTGTGGCCAGATAGATGCCGATCTGCTCGTTGCAGAAGCCCGGCGTGGTATCCAGCACCGTGAGCAGGCGGTAGTTTTCCGCGTTCAGGCCGGTTTCCTCCTCCAGCTCCCGCCGGGCGCAGTCCAGCATATCCTCGCCCGCGTGATCCAGCTTGCCCGCCGGGATCTCCCAGGTAAAGCGTCCCACCGCCACGCGATGCTGGCGCACCATGGTGACGTTTCCCGCGTCGTCCAGCGGCACCACGGCGGCGGCCCCGCGATGGCGCACCATCTCCCGCAGCGCCTTCTGGCCGTTGGGCAGCAGCACCTGCCAATGCTCAACGTTGATCAAAACCCCGTGAAAAACCTCCTCGGAGGATAAAAAAACCTCTTCCAACGCCTTGTCGTCCATGGCAAAACCTCCCTTTTTGCGAATCATAAAAGAATTCTACACGCAGATACAATGTTCCTGCTTTACAAAGAATTAACAAGCGGCGGGAATTGACGGAGGCACATTTTCGTAATATAATTGAAACACATTCTTTTTCCTTTTGTTATTATTCGTCCGAGGAGGCGATTTGGAATGAAAGCTATTCTGCGTCGAGAGGGACTGCGCCGACTGGCCGCGCTGACGCTGGCCGTGCTGCTGGCGCTGGGCACGCTGCCCGCCGCGCTGGCGGAGGCCGTGCCGCTCCCCCTGACCTTTACGCTGCGCTGGGGCGATCAGATGACCCAGTCCACGGCGCTGACCGCCCCTGGGTATGAAAACAGCTATTGGCTGTACCTGCCCCAGGAGGCCTTTTTCGCCGAGCCCGTGCTTACCGCAGCGGCGCCCGAGGGCCTGTACGGCCAGATATCGCTGGAAAGCGGCGCCATACTCTCCGGAGAGGGCACGCCCCTGGCCGCGCTGCAATACCTGGACGCGGGAAACGCCCCGGGCATGAACGGCCTGACGGTGATCTGCTATGACGCAAACGGCATGGAGGCCGCCCGGGTCACGCTGTACCTGTCCGCCGCCACCGATACGCCGGAGCTCGTCCCCGCCGCGCCCCAGGTTCAACCCGCGGATGTGGCGCTGGTATGCGTCAACGCCGATACCAACGAGCCCATCAGCACCTCCGCCCAAACCTGCCTGCCCGGCCCCTTTACCGTGACCGCCCCGGCGATCGACGGATACGACCTGATCAGCGAAGGCCAGGTGAGCGGCACCGTGGACGCCCAGGGCGCCAATCCCAGCCAGGCGGTGTTTTATTACCGCAAGCAGGCCCAGCCCGCCCAGGTGACCGTGGTGTGCGTTGACGCTGAGACCGGCAATATCCTCAGCAGCACCGAGCAGCTTTGCCAGCCCGGTCCCTTCATCGTGCCCGCTCCCATGATCGAGGGCTACGATCTGGCGGGCGATCCGCAGATGATGGGCGAGGTGACGGCCAACGGCGCCAATCCCGCGCGGATCGAATTCCGCTACACCCGCCATATCAACAACGTGACCGTCACCGTGCGCTATATGGATGAAAACGGCACGGTGTTTGAAACCTATACCCGGGAATGCGCCTCCGGCAGCAACCAGATCGAGGCCGAAGCCCGCGCGGGCTATGATTTTGCCCCCAACGCGCCTACTCAGGCCACCGTGACCGTCACAGCCGCAGGCGCGGATGTGAGCGAGGTGGTTTTCCGTTATGTGCGCAAGATCAGCGACGTGGCGGTGCCTGTGCGCTTTGTGAACGCAGAAGGCGCTGATATCCTTCCCGCCGCGCAGCAGGTATGCTATGCCGGGGAAAACAAAGTGATCGCGCCCGCCCTTGATGGTTATACCGCAGAGCCCGCTGCCGTTACCGTGATCGTCACAGCCGACGGCGCCAGCCCGGCCCAGGTGACCTTTGTATATACCCCCATCGCCACGCCCACGCCTGTTCCGGCTACCGATACGCCTGTTCCGGCTACCGATACTCCGGTCCCGGCTACTGATACCCCGGTCCCGGCCACAGATACCCCGGTCCCGGCCACAGATACGCCTGTCCCGGCCACCGATACGCCTGTCCCGGCCACCGATACCCCGGTCCCGGCCACCGATACCCCCGCGCCCGCCATCACCGAGGCTTCGCTGCCTGTGATCTATATGGACAATCGGGGCAATGTGCTGGCCCAGGTCAGCGTGACCGTGCTGTCCGGTGAAAATTACATCAAGCCCGACGCCGACCGGGTGTCCTCCGCCTATACCCTGCGCGGCGAGGATACCGTGCGGGTGACGGTATCCTCCGAGGGCGTATGCTCTCCCGAAAGCGTGACCTTCTACTATATCGCCCCCGTGGATATAAACGTATATTACCTGAGCTTTGACGACGTTCCCGTGGCCGATCCCCAGACCGTGCGCTGCGAATACGGCGTCACCCCCATCGACGCCAATCCCAGGAACCTGCAGCAGGGCTACATCCTGGCTGACGACGGCCGCAAATATGTAAACGTGGATGAAAACGGGGCCGACGTGGAAGAGATCGTCTTCCGCTACGGCCGCGAGGTACAAAACACCCAGCCCACCGCCACGCCCGAGCCCCGGCTGGCGCTGGTGACCGTCAATTACCGCACCACTACGGGCGACGCGCCCTTCTATGTGGATACCACGGTCAAGTGCTTTACGGGTGAAAACACCGTAACGGCCAACAGCGCTTACGTGCCCCAGGGCTACCGGCTGGAGAGCCCGGAGAGCGTGACCGTTACGGTGGACGCCGAGGGCGTGGCCCATCCGGCCTCGGTGGACTTTGTATATAACATCAGCGATATGACCCGCAACGTCATGGTGTATTACCGCGGCGCCGACGGAAAAGATATCACCGCGCCCGAAAGCGTGACGGTGGGCCTTGGCGACCGGACGGTTTCAGCTGATCCGGGGCATATTCCCCAGGGCTGGCAGGTGGAGGGCGATACCACCCGCACCGTGCGCCTGGAGGCCGACGGCACGCTGGAGCCCGATTATCTGGTGTTCACTCTGGTGACCGTGCCGCCCACGTCCACGCCCACCGCCGTACCGCCGCCCACCGTGGCCCCCGTGGATTACACGGTGTACGATATGGACGCGTACTGCTATCCCAAATCTGATGGCACGCCGCTGCGCTCCTTCCCCTCAGACGATGACGACAACCGCATCGGCACGGCCGACCGGCAGGATCTGACGCATATTGACGGCTACGTGGTCAACAGCCTGGACGAAACCTGGTACATCGTCACCGTGGGCGACCAGACCGGCTACATGCGCGACAGCCAGGTGCGCGTGCTGTCCCAGGAGGATATGAACGCCCTGTTTGGCACGCCCGTGCCCGCTACGCCCTCGCCCGTGCCCGAAACGCCCATCCCCGACGGCGCGTACATCGACCGCTGGGGCGCGCTCAACGCCGACAGCGTAAACTTCCGCGCGGAGGCCTCCAAGCAGAGCAAATCCATGGGTAAATATGGGCGCAACCAGAAGGTATTCGTATACGACTCAGTGACCATGGACGGCGAAAAATGGTATCGGGCCAATATTTCCGGCAAAGACGGCTACATGATGGCCCGCTATATCGATCTGATGAGCGGCGTCGATTCGGCGGCCTACCAATCCTCGCTGGCATCCCCCATGCCGGTGCGCACCGCGCCGCCCACGGCTTCGCCCGTACCGGTCACCGAAACGCCCGTGCCCGTCACGCCCACCCCCACCGTGCCGCCCACGCCCACGCCCGCGCCTTACTCGGGCTACGCGCTGACCACCCGTACGGTGGATCTGCGCACCGGCGTAACAGTGAGCGACACCACCCTTTCCACCCTGTCCGGCAACATGCTGCTCTACGTATACGGCCAGGCCTATGTGAACGGCGTATGCTGGAACAGCGCCGAGCAGCTGTCCACCCATACCAGCGGCTACGTGCAGGACGACGCTCTGCGCCGCATTACGGCGGAGGAGGCCGCGCCTTACCTGGCCGCCCTCACCCAGACCGCCTCGCCCACGCCGCCCACCATCAAGCCCGATCCCTATACCGGCTATGCCGTCACCAACGGCAGCAACGTGATGATCCGCAATTACGCCGATGAAAAGGCCGAGATCGCCGCCGTGCTCAGCGAAGGCGAAGTGCTGTGGGTCATGAGCCAGGAATACGTGGCCGGCTCCTCCTATTATTGGGAGGTGGTGCAGTACGGCAAGGTATACGGCTATGTGCGCTCCGACCAGCTGCGCATGATGGAGCCCGCCGAGCGCGATCTTTACGAGCAGAGCCTGCGCACGCCCGTTCCCACCGTTCTGTATACCGTGACCGTGCCGCCGGTCTCCCAGAGCAGCATGTCCAGCTACGGCTATGTGACCACCAACAACGTGCGCCTTCGCAGCGGCCCCGGTACGGCCAACACCCAGATCCGCATGATGAGCCAGTACGCCTTCGCGCTGGTGCTGGGCTCCGAAACGGTGGATAACCAGCTATGGTATCATATCAACCAGGCCGGCACCGAGGGCTATGTGATGTCCGATTACTTCAAGGTGCTCAGCCTTGGCGAGCTCAGCGAGTTTTTGACCAGCGACGAATACAGACAGTCCGCCGCCAACGCCGCAGGGTCCGTCAGCAGCGGCGGAAGCGCTTCCTCCCAGGCAGCGGCCAGCGGCGCTATCACCTCGGTGGAGGATTTCAATTCCGGCGTATGGAAGAACCCCAACCTGGTGAACGTGACCTACGAGCCGTTCAGCAATATTATCGCCAGCCCCACGCCCGATGTGGAGCAGCTGACCACCGCCACCCCCGCGCCAACGGCCACTCCGGAGGCAACGAACACCCCAGAGGCAACGGACACCACCGTTCCCCTGTCCACCCAGGGCTTTACCGAGTTCACCACCCCCGTGCCCAACGCCAAGAGCTCGGGCAGCGGCTGGATCTGGGCAGGCCTGGCGGCAGTGGTGCTGGCAGGCGGCGGCGCGTATGGTTATTCCATCTACCGCGCCAACCAGCGCAAAGCCGCCCAACGGGCCGCCCAGCGCCGCCAGCAGCAACAGCAGGCGGCCCGGAACGCCGCGGGCTACGCCCGTCCCACCCAGCAGACGCCCGTCCAGGGCCAGCAGCCCCAGCGCCCGGCCTATCCCCAGGGGAGCCAGCGCCCGGCGCAGCAAACCTCGGTGTTTACACCGCCTAAAACGATGAACGCTCCCGCCCAGGGCACGGCGGCCTCCCAGGCCCCCGACGCGGTGGGAACAGCCGGCGCTGCGGCGCAGCCTTCCCAGGCGACGCCCGCCCAGCCGGCCCAGGCCAACCAGACGCCTCAGCGCCACCGGCGGTCCGAAAAGCATCAGGGATAAAACTGGATAGGGAGACGTTCGAGGGCTTTGCCCTCGAGCTCCTACCAGGGAGGGGAGGCCCTCCCTGGACCCGCCAGCGACGGATGCTGCTTGCGTGCTCTTTCAAACAATTTCCTGCAGTTGATTGAATTAAGCTTGGCGCAAAGAGCGCACCAGAAATACGCCGCAACACAAGAACGACTGGATACGAGCAAGCTCGATCCAGCCGTTTTGCTTATGCGGCTATGACGCTGACGCGTCATTGACGTCGGCAAGCCGCCGTCATTTCCGGTGCGGATAACATATCTAAACTTCGATAGCAATCCCCAGTCTGAGGTCGGCACGCACAGCGGGCCGAGGATTGCGCAGCAATCCCGAAAAAGCAGGATGACGGCTGATTGAGCTTGCTCATATCAGACGGCAGCCCGCTTTTTCTTTGCCTCAGACGGTCTCTTCGCTACAACCTTACTGACTAAATAGGCGGAAATTGCTTGAAAGTGTCGTCTACCTTGTTCGCCGGGATGGGTGCAGGGGGCGAAGTCCCCTGCCGCAGGTTCATAAGGGCCGCGGAGGCCCTTATTGTCACCCCTCTCAGCCAATTTTCTGTTTTCAGGTATACGTCTCCGGCAGATCGCTTTCCTCCAGGAAGATGGGGTTCGTCCAGGCGCGGCGGCCTTGGGCGTCCACGACAGTAGCGCGGATGTAACCATCCATGCGCAGCGTCTCGCAAGCCTCGGTAACGCTCTCGCCCGCCGACGCGGCGTGCACCTTATACGGCACGCGAAGATGGGTAAACAATATCTCCCGGACCGGGGAGCAGCGAAGATGCGCCTGGCCGTTTTCCACGTAAAAATCATAGATTTCAGGGCCGCAGGAGGAATAAAAAGCGCCGTTTTGCAGGGCGGACAGGATGGCCGGCACAGTGTTTTCGGCGTTCACGCGCACCCAGCCGTTGCAGTGCTGCTCCATTTTATGGCCGTCGTCGGTGGCCACGCCGTAGATCCTTTGGCCCTGGGCCAGCAGCTCGTCCCAGTAGGCGGCGTTGGTATCCAGCCTGTTTTCCATAGCGCAGCCGCTGTTCCAGATCTCCATGGCAAAATTGCCCCGCAGCATCTCAAACTCCCGGGCAGGCGTGCCGCTCCATTGAGGATGGGCATAGATGGTCAGATTGCCGCAGCGATGGATCTCATCCAGATACTGCTGGGTGTCCTCGGGCCGGCTCAACGCCCAGCGCTCAAAGCGCTGATCCTGGCTGTAGCCGTTGCCGTCCTCCCGGCGCGGTCCCAGGCACACGATATGATGGCAGTGTGTTTCACGGCGCGATTTGGGAAAATTGCCGTCCATTTCCATGCCGGGCAAAATGGTGATGCCCTCCACGCCAAAGTTATCGTAATTATAAAAGCGGTGATCGGTGAGCGCCATAAAGTCGTAGCCGTTTTCCCGGTGCAGACGGATCACCTGGGCGGGCTCGCCCAGCCCGTCCGAGCGGGTGGTATGGCAATGCAGCGCGCCCTTGAGCAGGCGTCGTTCCCCAATAAAAGCGGCTTGTCGTTTCATGACGGCATCCTCCCGTATATATGCTCATGGCAAAGTCCACGCCTATTACTATACCCCCATTCCGCCCATTTTTCAAGGAGCGGATGCCGATCCGGAAAAAATACGACCGATTTTGGTAAAATGAGTAATCTGTTCTTTATGGTAGAATAATTATATAATATAGACAAATAACTGACGCTATAACCGATATTCCGGGACGGGAGGTGCGGATGTGTCCATAAAACAGGCGGCCGGGCAGGCCGCGCGGCCCAGACGGCGGGTCAGGATCACAAAAAACCATATGGAAATATACCTGCTGTTCCTGCCCGTGGTGATCTGGTACGTGATTTTCTGCTATGTGCCCATGGGCGGTATTGTGATCGCTTTCAAAAATTTCAAGATCCTCAAGGGCATTTCAGGCAGCAAATGGGTGGGGCTGGATAATTACGCCTACCTGTTCTCGCTCCCTTCCTTCCACCAGGCGGTTAAAAACACCATCGTCATGGGCATCCAGCGGCTGGTATTCGCTTTCCCGCTGCCCATCGTATTCGCCATCCTGCTCAACGAGGTGAGCAACCTGCGGTTCAAAAAGCTGGTACAGACCACCAGCTACCTGCCGCATTTCATCTCCTGGTCGGTGGCGGGCGGCCTGGTATACATGCTGCTTTCGCCCAACACCGGCGCCATCAATAACCTGATCGTGCTGCTGGGCGGCCAGGCCCGCAACTACATCGGCATGAGCCGCCATTTTCACCTGATCGTGCTCCTGTCCCATATCTGGAAACACCTGGGCTGGTCTTCCATCGTGTTCCTGGCCGCCATCACCGGCGTGGACGAGCAGCTGTACGACGCCGCCTACATCGACGGCGCGGGCAGGTTCAAGCGCATCTGGCACGTTACGCTGCCCAGCATCCGCAACACCATCGCCGTTATGCTGATCCTGGAGAGCGGCAACATCCTTTCGGTGAGCTTCAACCAGATCTACATCCTGATCAACGACGCCGTGCTGGACACCGGCGAAACGCTGGATTACTTTGTATACCGCATGGGCCTGAGCAAGTCCCAAAACTTCTCGGTGGCCACGGCGGTATCGCTGATCAAATCCGTGGTGGGCCTGCTCATGATCCTGGGCACCAACCTGGCGGCCCGCCGGATGACCGATGGGGAGGGCGGCATATGGTAAAGTGGCGCGCGCTCAGCCGTTCGGAAAAAACCTTCCGCGTACTCAACGCCCTTCTGATGACCGTGATCATGGCGATCATGGTCTATCCCTTCTGGTATGTGATCGTATGCTCCTTCTCCTCGCTGTCCCACATCCAGAACAGCACCTTCATCCTCTGGCCCGACGGCTTGCACCTGGAGGCCTACAAGCAGGTGTTCCGGAACGAATTGGTGCCCCGGGCCTACATGAACACTATTTTTATCACCGTGGTGGGCACGGCGCTGAGCATCTTTCTGACCATCCTGGGCGCCTTCTGCCTGTCCCGGCGCGGGCTGCCCGGGCATACGGCCATGACGGTGTTCGTGGTGTTTACCATGCTGTTCAACGGCGGCCTGATCCCCACCTACCTGCTGGTACGGCGGCTGGGCATGCTAAACACATTGTGGTCGGTGATTGTGCCCACCGCCATCAACACCTACAACATGGTGATCATGCGCAATTTCTTCAGCGCCGTGCCGCCCGAATTGGAAGAAGCCGCCACCATCGACGGCGCCAGCCAGCGCCAATACCTGCTGCGCATCCTGCTGCCCCTGTCGGGCGCGTCCATCGCCACCATCACGCTGTTCTACGCCGTGGATTACTGGAACGCCTATTTCTACAGCCTGATCTACATCACCAAGCGGCAGCTGCTCCCCATGCAGGCCATCCTGCGCCAGGTGCTCATGACCACCGAGATCGAAACGCTGATGTACGACGCCGCGGTGCAGACGCTCCCCTCCGAAATGCTCAAGGACGCCATGATCGTGGTGACCGCCCTGCCCATCATCTGCCTGTATCCCTTCATCCAGCGCTACTTTGTCAAGGGCGTGATGGTGGGATCGCTGAAGGGCTGACAAATCTGTTCCCGCTGCGCAGAACGCGCATGAAATCATTAAAAGGAGGCATTCCCATGAAAAGAACCTTTTCCTTCCTGCTGGCCCTGGTCATGATGGCGGCCCTGCTGCCCGTCGTCGCCTCGGCTGACGAGCCCGTGGTGGTCACCGCCATGTGGAGCGGCGCCCGTCCCGAAAACGAGTTCACCGCCGAAACCCACCAGTACATCCTGGACACCCTGGGCATCGACCTGCAATTGACCCAGGTGACCGAGAACTTTGAGCAGCAGCTGGCGCTGGCCATCAGCGGCGGCGACATCCCCGACCTGATCTGGATGGACTACGATCCCTACGTAGCCTACGCTCAGGAAGGCCTGTTCTATGACCTGACCGACCTGGTAGGCAAGTATTCCAATATCATGGAATATGTGGATACCAACGGCGCGGGCGAATACTGCTGGGACCGCATGACCATTGACGGCGCCATCTACGGCGTGCCCACCCGCTCCATCAACAAGACCATGTACACCGCCGCCATCCGCCAGGACTGGCTGGACAAGCTGGGTCTGCAGGTGCCCACCACCATCGATGAGCTCACCGAAGTGCTGCGCGCCTTCACCGAGGACGATCCCGACGGCGACGGCCTGAACAACACCTACGGCGTCAGCTGCACCGGCCTGGATTATTCCAGCGTGTTCTTCGGAGCCTTCGGCGCCACCTCCATGATGGATTATCTGCTGAACGACGACGGCACCGTGACCACCAACGTGATCAGCGATAACTACAAGGCCGCCCTGACCTACCTGAAGGAGATCTACGACAAGGGATACATGGATCCCGAAGTGTTCACCCAGTCCAACTCCCAGACCTATGAAAAGTTCGCCACGGGCAAGATGGGCTACTGGCCCTGCTGGTGGTCTCACGGCGGCAGCGTATACCTCAAGTACGGCTTCGCCGATAACAACCCTGATGGCGAGATCAGCATGATCTATCCCATCGCCGGCCCCGAGGGCGCTTCCGGCCTGCCCGCCACCGACCCCATCTGGAAGACCGTGGCCATCTCCTACAACTGCAAGAACGTGGACAAGGTGCTGGAGCTCATCGATTGGGAAATCACTCCCTACGGCTGGTACACCGTGCAGTGCGGCCTGGAGGGCGATTACTTTGAGATGGACGAAAACGGCAATGTGACCTGGTACTGGAGCCTGACCGGCAAGAGCAAGCGCGGCGACGACATCGCCGATATGGAGATCTACAAGTTCATTGAGAACCTGGGCCTGCAGCAGAAGCTGTATGTGCTGGATAACTCCGATTACGGCGCCAAGCGCACCGCCGGCATCGCCACCTGCATGAACGCCAACGTGTACCAGAACCTGTTCATGGGCATGTACACCGATGAGTACAACAGCCTGAACAGCGAGCTCAAGACCTATTACACCAACCAGACCGTCAAGTTCATCATGGGCGATCTGAGCCTGGATACCGATTGGGACAGCTACGTATCCACCTATCTGAACATGGGCGGCGAAAAGGTGCGCGCTTCCCTGCTGGAGAAGTATAACGCCGAGCATGGCACCTCCTATGTGTTTGCCGACTGATCACTGAACCGCTGAATCTATGGTGGGAACGGCCTGTCCGTTCCCACCTTTGTGGTATTGTGGTATATTCGGCGCGGTTATGCTATAATGTACCAAAGTCCGCGCTTTGGAGGGAGCCATATGAAAAAGGAACGCTCGCTGGAGGGGAAAATGAACCTGCTGATGGTGATCTTCGCCGTCATATCCCTGGGCCTGCTGCTGGCGGTGTTCCTGGTAGGCAGCTGGCGCTCCTTTGTGTCCTCCCGGGCGGCCGATATGGAGCGCGAGCTGCGCAGCGCCGATATGGATATGCAGCTTATCCGCACCCAGACCGAAAACATCGTGCATACCTTTATCACCTCGGGCGATCTGTCCAGCCTGATGGCCAGCAAGACCAAAGCCCAATGGGTGACCAATTACAACAGCCGCGTCAATAATGAAGCCAGCCGCGTGGAGGGCTATCTTTCAGCCCTGGACGCCCGCATCGCCATCATTTTCGATTTTGGGGAGGAAGATATGCCGCTGGAGCACTGGGGCACGCTGCTGAGCCATAATCGATTTGAAGACCACGCGCCTTACCAGGATTTTGTGCGCAGCGGCAAGCGTTCAGGCTGGGCGGGCATCGTACAGGCACTCCCCGATCAGGTGTCCCGTTCCTTTGACTTCCGGAGCATCGGCCAGCGAATGGTATATTTTGCCGCGCCCTTCGCGGCTTCCCCCGCCGTTAGTCTGGTGGTGGAATGCGCCCTGAGCGGACAGCCCTTCCTGGAAGCGGCCCAGCGGCGGCTGAGCGGCGATCTGTACGCCATGTACTCGGCAGGCCAGCTCTGCGCCACCAACGACCCGGAGAGCCCCGAAGCCCCCGCGAACATCCCCGAGGACGGCTTTTTGATCGCCCAAGGCAGCCTATGGAAAAAGCTGGAGATCGACGGGCTGAACACGCTGCTGGTGGTGCGCGCGCCGCTCAGCAGCCTGATCTGGGAGGCCGTGAACATGCAGGGCGCGCTGCTGCTGCTGACCGTCGCCCTGGCAGCGGCGCTGTTTCTGATCTTCAAGCGGGTGCTCAAGGGCGTGCTGCGGCGCATGGAAAATCTGGCGGCGGCGGCCGACCGGCTCCGGGCCGAGGATGAGATCATCGTGCTGCCCGAGGATGGCAGCGACGAGGTGGGCCGCGTGATCCTGGCCATCAACCGGCTGCTGGAGCGGATCGAGCAGCAGCGCAGAGAGGCCGTGCAGCAGGAAAAGGACAAGCGCAAAATGTCGGCGCTGGCGCTGCAATACCAGCTCAATCCGCATTTTCTGTTCAACTCCCTGCAGTGGGTGCAATTGGAAATGGAGCGCCAGGGCGTTACCCCCGCCGCCTGCGACAGCGTGGCCGTCCTTGGCCGCGTGCTGCATTACAACCTTTCGGAATCGCCCACAGCCACATTGGCCCAGGAACGGGAGCACCTGCAGGCCTATACCGCCTTCATGTCGCAGATGAAGCAGCAGCCCATCACCCTGCAGGTGCAGGTGGAGGAAGCGCTGCTTTCCCAGCCGGTGCTGCGCTTCATGCTGCAGCCCATTGTGGAAAACGCGCTGCAGCACGGGCTTACGCCCGGGCGCGCCCTGCGCATCCAGGTATCCATTCGGGAGGAGGAGGGCATGCTGACGATCACGGCGGAAAACGACGGCAAGCCCATCGGCGAGGAAAACCTGGCCCGTATCCGCGGTATTTTCAGCGATCCCACGCGGCAGGAAAAATCCGGCTATGGCCTGAGCAACCTGATCCAACGCCTGCGCCTGCGCTATGGCGACGGTTACAGCATCAACGCGGTATCGAGCGCGGAACGGACAGCCTTCATCCTCCGGATCCCCAAAGAACAGGCACTGCCCGCGGGAGGTGAGCGGCAATGATCTATCTGGTGGTCGACGACGAGATCGCCATCTGCCAGGGCACGGTGCGGCGCCTGCGGCAGTTTTTGGAGGCGGAGGATACCGTGATCTCGGCGTCCTCCGGAGAGGAAGCGCTGGAAAAGTTCGGCGCGCAGCGCCCCGATATCGTGATCACCGATATCCGCATGGGCACGATGAGCGGACTGGATTTTCTGGCCGAAGCCCAGCGGCAATGGGCCGATTTCGCCAGCATCATCGTAACGGCCTACGATCAGTTTTCCTATGCCCAGCAGGCCATCCGGCTGGGCGTGGAGGACTATCTGGTGAAGCCCTACACTGTATCCGAGCTGCGGCAAGCCGTTCAGCGCGCAGCCCGGCGGCTTTCCGAAAGCCGGTCGGCCCGGCGGGCGGTGCTGGATAAAGCGCTGGATCAGGCGGTCCGCATGGGCGGCAGACTGGAGGCGCGCATGTTTGCCGAAGCCGGTTATCCCGCCCCGCCGGAAAACGTCTCCCTGGCGATATGGCAGGGCGATCTGCCATCGCCCCTGTCCCCCGCAGGCTGGCATTACGGGGACGCCCAGCGGCGGTATTGCCTGGGCGCGCCCGGAGCGCTTTCGGCGGCCTTCGCCGCGCTGACGGGCGTGCGGGCCGGCATTTCCCTTCCGGGGGACGATCTTGGAAAAATGCTGAGCCAGGCCCGGCGGGCCCTGGAGATCAGCGCTTATCCCGGCATGCCCGCCGTGGTGGTCTACCGGGAGGAATTCGCCACCGACGAGCTGTTCCGCCAGGGCGCGGCGGTGGCCTTCGCCATGGATTATGTGCGCAAGCACATGGGCGAGCCCATTTCCATGGACACCGTCTGCGAAAAGCTGCATATGAATTACAGCTATTTCAGCCGCCAGTTCAAGCAGCAGACCGGGCTGTCCTTTTCCCATTTTCTGCTGCGGGAGCAAATGCAGTGGGCGGCGGAGCGGATGCGCGGCGGCATGCGGGTCAACGAGGCGGCGGGCGTGCTGGGCTACCAAAGCGTGGAAAGCTTCAGCAAGGCTTTTTCCCGCATATACGGCATAAGCCCCAGGGGCTATCTGCAAAAGGAGGAAAAAAACCGATGAAGCTTGTATTTCTTGGCACCGGCGCGGGAGAAAGCTATCCCGGCCTGTGGTGCGATTGCCCGCACTGCGCTTACGCGCGCAAGGCCAGAGGACGCAATATCCGGGCCAACAGCTGCGCCGTGCTGGATGATACGATGATGCTGGATATGGGCCCCATGTGCTTTGACGCAGCGGCGCGGTTTGGCGTGGATCTGAGCCATGTGACCACGCTGCTGATCACTCATCCCCATCCCGATCATCTGTACCCCAGGCATCTGCACTGGCGCGTGACCGTGGACAGCCAGAACGCCCTGCCCTATCCCGAGCAGCTGCATTTGGGCGGTCCGCGCTTTACCGACGTGCCCACGCTGCATATTTTTGGCAACGATCGGGTGGCTGAGGCGCTGGAACCGGCCTTCCGGGAGGATATCCACGCGGTATTCCATCCCATTCATGAAGGCGTGCCCTTTGAAAGCGACGGCTATACCGTGACGCCCGTGCGGGGCAATCATCATGAGCCGGGCTTTGCCCACAGCTATATCATCCAGAGGGACGGCGGCACTCTGCTGTACGCCCTGGATACAGGCACCTTTCCCGAGGACAGCATGGCGCTGATCACACAGAAGCGCTATGATATGATCGTGATGGAGGGCACCACCGGCCTCAACGAGCAGTATGGCGGGCATATGTGCCTGGAAAACAACAAAAAATTCCGTCAGCGCCTCATGGAAGCAGGCGCGATCCGCCCGGATACGCCCTTCCTGCTCACCCATATGTCCCCCCATTGGTGCCCGCCCCACGACTGGTATCAGTCCATGGCAGCGCCTTACGGCATCACGCTGGCTTACGACGGCATGGAAGTGGAGATCGGAAGCGGGATCCAGGGGGAATAAGAAATCGTATCGATAAACAAGAGCTTCATGGGGGGAACGTTAAGGGGCGCTGCCCCTTTATATTCCTGCCGGGGTGGGGAGCCTATCCGGGGCCTTCCGGCCCGCTTCTTGCTGAAAATACCTGAATGGAGCATTTTCCGGACGCTCGAAGCCCCTGGACCCGGCTGCGGCGGATGTTGCTTGGCGACGTAAACAGGCAACCCCGTTTGAGGTAGGCACGCGAAGCGGGCCGAGGATTGCGAAGCAATCCCGAAAAAGGCACGGGACGGCAGATGGAGCTTGCTCCGTTCTGTCGGCACTGGCCTTTTTCTTTGCCTCAGACACCATCTACACGCTTTTCCTTCCAGCTTATCTGGCGGAAACCGCTTGGTATTGTCATCAAGCATGTTCGCCAGGTGAGGTCTAGGATGCGAAGTCTCCTGGCGCAGGGCTCGAGGCCGCGGAGGCCTCGAACGCCCCCCAGCCCCTGCTTCTCTTCAGTAATATATTGTTGCCCCTCTCCCGAACGCAAACAAAAATCCCTCCCGCAAATGGGGAAGGATTGGGGGAAACGTTCAGAACTGGAGCTTGGGCTCCTTTTCATTTCTGCGGAAAATGCTGAACTTGCGGCCGATGCACTGCACCGGGGCCGCGCCCAGCCTTTCGCAGAGGGCGTTGCACGCCTCCCGGGCGGTCATGGGCGCGGTATCGTTCAGCGAGCACTTGATCAGCTCCCGCGCTTCCAGGGCGTCGTAGGCCTCCTTCACGGTGGCCTCGGTAATGCCCTCCTTGCCGATGTACAGCACGGGCTGCAGCGTATTGCACAGGCTTCTCAGCGCGGCGCGCTGCTTTCCGGTTAATTCCATGGGTTCTCCTTTCGGGGAATGGTATACGGGATCCCCCTTAGAAATTCACAACCTTGCTGAAATCCTCCGCCTTGAGGGAAGCGCCGCCGATCAGGCCGCCGTCGATCTCAGGCTGAGCCATCAGGCCGCTGGCGTTCTTGGGATTCATGCTGCCGCCGTACTGGATGCGCACCTTGTCGGCCACGCGCTTGCCATACTTGCGGGCGATGGCGGCGCGGATCACGCCGATGGTCTCATTAGCCTGCTCATCGGTGGCGGTCAGGCCGGTGCCGATGGCCCACACGGGCTCGTAAGCGATAACCGCCTTTTTGACCTCGTCGGGGGTCATGCCGGTCAGGGCGGTCAGCGTCTGATAGGCCACCAGATCGTCGGTATATCCGGCCTCGCGCTGCTCCTTGCGCTCGCCCACGCAGATGATGGGGGTCATGCCCGCCCGCACCACGGCCAGAGCGCGCTTGTTGACGGTTTCGTCGGTCTCGCCAAAGTACTGGCGGCGCTCGGAGTGGCCCACGATCACATAATCCACGCCGCAGGCCTTGACCATTTCAGCGGAGAGCTCGCCGGTGTAAGCGCCCTTGGGCTCCCAGTGCATATTCTGCACGCCCACCTTGATCTTGCTGCCGCGCACGGCCTGCTTGGCCGCCTGCACGCACAGCGCGGGCACGCATACCACCACGGTGCACTTGGCTTCCTTCACCAGAGGCTTGAGGGCCTGGATCAGCTCGGTGGTCTCGGCGGGAGTCTTGTTCATTTTCCAGTTACCGGCAATAATGGGAGTGCGCATAATTATCTATCTCCTTTCGTCAAGCAAGCAATCTGTATCGCGGGATGCATCGAAGGGCGCAGCGCCTTCGATCATAATCCGCAGGGCCAGCTTTGCCGGCCCGAGGAGCGGCTGAAAGCCGCTTCCTATGTCATTGCCCGGCCGTGACGCGCAGCGTCACAGGGCAATTGACGTACCCAATTGAGAGGCCGTTTTCACGGCCTCTCAATTGGAATGATTTATTTATCGTTCAGCGCCGCAACGCCGGGCAGGGTCTTGCCCTCCAGGAATTCCATGCTGGCGCCGCCGCCGGTGGAGATATGGCTGATCTTATCGGCAAAGCCCAGCTGGGTCACAGCCGCGGCGCTGTCGCCGCCGCCCACGATGCTGATGCAGTCGGCGTCGGCCAGGGCCTGGGCCACAGCGATGGTGCCCTTGGCGAAGTTGGGGAACTCAAACACGCCCATGGGGCCGTTCCATACCACGGTCTTGGCGTTCCTGATGGTATCGGCAAACAGCTTTTCGGTCTCGGGGCCAATGTCCATGCCTTCCCAGCCCTCGGGGATGGCGCCGGTGGGCACCACCTGGGTGTTGGCGTCGTTGCTGAAGCTGTCAGCCGCCACGGTGTCAACGGGCAGCAGGAACTGAATGCCCTTCGCCTTGGCCTTTTCCATGGTCTCGCGAGCCAGATCCAGCTTGTCCTCTTCCAGCAGGCTGTTGCCAACGCTGCCGCCCATGGCCTTGGCAAAGGTATAGGCCATGCCGCCGCCGATGATCAGGGCGTCCACCTTGTCGATCAGGTTTTCAATAACGCCGATCTTGCTGGATACCTTGGCGCCGCCCAGAATGGCCACGAAGGGCCGCTGAGGATTCTCCAGCGCGCCGCCCATGAACTTGAGCTCCTTCTCGATCAGATAGCCGCTGACGGCGGGCAGGTAATCGGCCACGCCGGCGGTGGAGGCGTGAGCGCGGTGCGCCGTGCCGAAGGCGTCGTTCACATAAATTTCAGCGAAGGAAGCCAGCGCCTTGGCGAAGGCGGGATCATTCTTTTCTTCCTCGGCATGGAAGCGCAGATTCTCCAGCACCATCACCTGGCCGGGCTGCAGCGCGGCGGCCTTGGCCTGGGCGTCGGGGCCGATGACATCCTTGGCCATGATCACTTCCTGGCCCAGCAGCTCGCTGAGGCGGGCGGCCACGGGGGCCAGGCTCAGCTTCTTGACATCCTTCTTGGCCTTCTCCAGCGCGGCGGCAGTGGCAGCCTCCTGCTCCTCGGCGGGCAGGGCTTCGATCTTGGCCTTTTCCTTCTTGTTCAGCTTCAGGGTATCGTTAAATACGTTATGGGGCTTGCCCATATGGCTGCACAGGATAACGGCGGCGTTGTGATCCACCAGGTATTTGATGGTGGGCAGCGCGCCCAGGATGCGGTTTTCGTCGGTGATCCTGGTACCGGTTTCCTTGTCCATGGGCACGTTGAAATCAACGCGCACAAGCACCTTTTTGCCCTGTACGTTTACGTCTTCGATGGTCTTTTTCATGTTCATTCTCCTTTAAAATAATTGGAAAATCAGGAACGGTCCGGAAGCGCGGGAGAATACCCGCAACATTTTTATTATATACCTTTTTTATCGATTATACAAGCACTCGCGCGGCAAAAACAGGCGAAATCCTCTATTTATTTATCATCATTCCCAGATCCCGATCGTCCCCATGGAACAGCCGGGACGCGCTTGGCCGATCCCGCCCTGCGCAGCGGTCCTTACCGGCCATAAAAAATGAGGATCGATGATTTTCGATCCCCAATGGTATAAACAGAACAAATCAGCCGCGCGGCTTACAGATCCAGCTCCCGGAAATACGCCCGCCGGTAAGCGCTGGGCGTTTTGCCGGTGACCTTCTTGAAGATGCGGGAAAAATGGGAGGAGGAGGAAAAACCGGTCATCTCCCCTGCCTGGGAAATGGTCAGATCGGGCCGCGACAGCAGTTCTTTGGCCTTTTCACAGCGCACATAATTATGGTAGGAAAGCAGCGTCATACCCGTACGCTCCCGGAAGGTGCGCAGCAGATAGCTGCCGTTGACGTACAGCGCTCCGGCTACGGCGCTTAGCGAAAACTTATCGGCGCTGTGGCCTTCAATATACTTCCGGGCAGACTGAACCAATTCCTCTTTGGCGCCCTTCCAGCCGGGCCGGTCCGGACGACAGTAGGCGCAGGGCCGATACCCCTGGGCGATGGCCTCGGTGAGACTGTGAAAGGCCAGTACGTTCCTGACCTCCCGCTCGCGCCTGCTGCAGGAGGGATTGCATACCGTTTTCTGAGCGATCAGCCCGCAATACAGCTGGCCGTCGTATCGCCCGTCCCGCTCTCGGAGTATCTGCCATTCGTCCTTCGTCATGGTTTTTCGCCGCCCTTTGAGGTTAGTCTTATCTACCTTCTATATGTTAGCACAAACTAACCGATTGCGCCATCCCCTTTTTTATAAGGTCAATTTTGGACAATTTTATCCGTCAATAAAGTCAATATCAGAATAGCGCGAAAGGTTAGATTATGCTAACATATCGGATGCGGGTTAGTATCATCTAACGTTATTTTGAAAGGAAGCCTTTATTTATGAAGCGTAAAGCAGCCGCCTGGCTGTCCCTGCTGTGCGTGCTGATCACAGCGCTGTCCCTGCCTTTTGCGGGCATGGCTGAGGACGCGGCCTCCACCCGGTGGGCCGACGCGGCGGATGAAATCGATAAGTTTTTGGACGCCGCCTTTGAAAGCTATCTGGACGGCGACGCCGCCGCGGCCTACCAGAACGTGAGCAACGCCTATTTCCGGGTGTATGAAACCACCGGCTTTGAGCGCCAGACCATGAGCTATATCAGCGGCAACCGCAAAAACGCCGTGGAAATGCAGTTTTCGGCCTGCAAAGCCGCCGTCAAAAAAGAAAACGAAACGCTGGACACCAAAATTTCGGTGCGCTCCGCTCTGAGCAAGCTGAAGGCTATGATCCGCGAGGACGGCAACAAGCTGGCCGCCATGCAGGGCGGCGCCATCAGCGAAACCAAATACTACTTGCGGGGCGAGTTGGTCTCCTCAGATCCCTATGCCGATTTCAGCGCTGATCCCAACGCCGCGGCCAAATATGAAAACTGGTACGAGGCCGCCACGCTGGTGAAGGAGCTGCTGGATACCGCCTATATGGGCTATCTGGACAAGGATTTTGAGGCGGCGGACGATAATCTGAACACCGCCTACTATACGGTATACGAGGAATCGGGCCTGGATCACGCCATCTATACCGATCTTTCCCTGAAAGACCGCCTGTCGGTGGAAAAATACTTCACCAGCCTGAAGAGCCTGGTGAGCGCAGGTGAAACCAAGTACCAGAAAAACAAGTACCGCACCACCACCGACGGCGCCAAGAACACCATCCTGAAGCTGGCCAAGGCCATCGACACAAAGAATGAGGAAGCGGCGGCTGCCGCTGCCGCCGAGGCTGCCGAGGCGCTGGCCGAGGAGGTCACCGCCGAAACCAAGCAGAGCGATCCCCGCCTGCTCACCTTCCTGGGAGCCTTCGGCATCATCGTCCGCGAAGGTCTGGAGGCCATATTGGTCATCGCCGCCATCATCGCCTATCTGGTCAAGAGCGGCAACGGCAAGAGCCTCAAAAACGTGTATATCGGCGCGCTGGCCGGCATCGTTGCCAGCTCTGTGGCCGCCGCCGTGCTGGCCTGGGCCAAGAGCGCCTTTGTGGGCGCGGGCCTGGCCCAGGAGGTCATCGAGGGCATCACCGCCCTGATCGCCGTGTGCGTGCTGTTCTACGTGAGCAACTGGATGATCAGCAAGGCCGAGGCCGCCTCCTGGAGCCACTACATCGATAACAAGGTGCAGTCCTCGGTGGAGCGCAACAGCGCCTTTGCCCTGGCCTTCACCGCCTTCCTCAGCGTGTTCCGCGAGGGCGCCGAAGTGGTGCTGTTCTACCAGCCCATGCTCAGCGAGGGCAATCCCGGCATGGTATGGGCGGGCTTCGGCGCGGGCTGCGTGCTGCTGGTGTTCGTATACCTGGCCATCACCAAGCTTTCCATCAAACTGCCCATCAAGGTATTCTTTACCGCCACCTCCATCCTGATGGCCGTGATGTGCGTTTCCTTCCTGGGCAGCGGCATCAAGGAGCTGGCCGAGGGCAACGTATTCGATCTGGCGCTGAACGTGCCCGGCATCCCGGAAAACGACGTGATCCAGATCTTCGGCATTTACCCCTGGCTGGAAACGCTGGTGCCGCAATTGATCCTGGCCATCATTCTGCTGATCACCTTCATGATCGCCCACTACCGCGGAAAGATGGACGCCCTGCGGTCCGAGCTTTCCAAATGACCTGTTTCGGTTGATCCGCGCCGCCCTGCCCCGCGCCGGGCCGCGCTGACCATACAATCACAACGTAACTTTTAAGGAGGATTTACCATGAAGAAGTTTCTTGCCATGCTGCTTGCCGCTATGATGCTGCTGAGCTTTGCCGCTGTCGCCACCGCCGAGGAAGCCGGCTTTGATGAATTCGAGCTGGGCGTCGAGGGCGAACAGGAAGTGGACTTCATGACCATGGCGATGGTGTATTTCCAGCCCGTGGACATGGCGCCCGTTGAGAACGCTACCCCCAAGGAAGGCTCCGACCTGCACATCGAAGTGGACCTGACCGCCAATGAGAACCCCTACGGCTTCCCCGTGGACAGCTGGGTTCCCTATCTGAGCATCGATTTCTCCATCCGTGATCTGGACGGCAAGGAAGTGTATGCCGGCTCCATGATGCCCATGGCGGCCTCCGACGGCCCCCACTACGGCAACAACATCCCCCTGGCCAACGGCGAATACACCATCACCCTGTACATCAAGAGCCCCGCTGAGAACGGCTACCTGCTGCACGTGGACGATGAGACCGGCGTTGAGGCCGACAGCTTCTGGACCGAGCCCCTGGAGGCTACCTGGACTGGCTGGACTTTCGAGAAGGCCTGGTAATCCAATAAATATCCGGAAAAAAACCGTATTTGCTGGCGCGTCTTCCGCGGGGGAGGGCGTGCCAGCATTGCGCGCGTTATAGGGCTGCCATTTCAGCGCCCGCTGCGCGCGCCAAATTTCCCCGCCGATCCCTTTACCGGAGGAAAAAAACGTGCTGAAATATCTGTGGACGGTGACCGAGGATCTGCTCCTGACGGTGACCATCGTGACCTGGATGCATACCGTATTGGCGAGGCTGTACGGCAAAAAGGGCGCGCGCGCGCATGCCGCGGGCATCGGCCTGGCCGTCGCCGCATCGCTGGCCTTCGCCATCGTAAAGAACAACACCAACAAGATCATTTCCAGCCAGTGGAATCACTATATCTTTGCGGCATATATCGTGCTGAGCGTATTGTTCCTGGCGCTTTCGCTGATCTTTGGCCGCAGGGAAGGCGCGCGCTTCCACGCGGGCGGCGCACTGCTGACGGCGGTCGGCGCCGGGGTTTCCGCCGTGCTGATCTTCTATTCGCTGCCCAAGGTGATGCTTTATCCCTTTAATTTCAACACCATGGGCAACGGCTATTTTTCGGCCTATTACGGCGTGCGCCTGGCGGGCTGGGCGCTGGCGCTGGCGCTGCTGCTGATCTATTCCCGCAGGCTCGCCCGCTGCGGCCGGGATATCCGGCGCTTTGGGTTGTCCGTGGGGCTGCTTGATCTGGCGGTGATCTCCTATGCCGTGTTCTGCTTCGGCCGCTTTTTCATCCCCTGGGTCAACCGGGCCAAATGGCTCAGTTGGCCCGTGAAATACACCAAAGAGGCCTACGGATGGGCGGGCAGCATCATGTCCTTCACGGGCCGCAACATCCAGCTGTTCATCTTCATTGCCGTGGGCCTGGCCGCCGTGCTGGCGATCGCGTTTTTCATCCAGAACACACGGGTGACCGAGCCCTACGATAACCCGGCCCAGCTGCGCAAGCTGCGCGCGCGCAACCGCCGGGGCCGCCGCACGGCGGCGATCACGCTTATCGCCATCGCGCTGTTCACCGTCATCCTGACGCTGGGCAAGGCCTACGATACCCGGGTGATCGAGCTTTCGGCTCCCGAAACCTATACCGTGGAGGGCGACGAGATCCTGATCCCGCTGGAGAGCGTGAACGACGGCCATCTGCACCGCTTTGAATACCGCACCGAAAAGAACATCGACGTGCGCTGGATCGTGGTGCGCAAGCCCAACTCCGCCAGCTACGGCGTGGGCCTGGACGCCTGCGAGGTATGCGGCAACGCTGGATACTTTGAGCGCAACGGCCAGGTGATCTGCAAGCGCTGCGACGTGGTGATGAACATCAACACCATCGGCTTCAAGGGCGGCTGCAATCCCATCCCGCTGGCCTATGAGGTACGGGAGGGCAACCTTGTATTCAAGCTGAGCGATATCATCGCGGGCGAAAAAGAATTCAGATAAGGAGGGCGGCGTTTGATGCTGTTTCGTATGATCCGCGGCGTGCTTTTCCACCAGAAAAGCAAGATGCTGCTCATCGCTTTTACCATCGCCCTGGGGGCTTCTCTGGCCACCGGCATGCTCAACGTGATGCTGGGCGTGGAGGAAAAGGTCAACAAGGAACTGAAAAACTACGGCGCCAATATTGTGGTCAAGCCCAAGGATTCCTCGCTGCTCAGCGATATTTACGACGTGGGCGAGGGCGCCGAGCTCAACGCCGCGTATCTGCGCGAGGACGAGCTGGGTAAAATCAAAACCATCTTCTGGGCCTTCAACATCGTGGACTTTACGCCTTTCCTGGACACCCAGATCGCGCTGCCCGACGGCGGCCAGGCCAAGATGGTGGGCACATGGTTCAACCACCATCTGGATCTTCCCACAGGCGAAAGCCTGGACGCCGGCGTGGTGGGCATGCGCTCCTGGTGGGATGTGACGGCGGGCCGCTGGCTGGATGAAAAGGACGCAAACGCCGCCGACGAAATCATGGCCGGAACGCTGCTGGCCCAGGAAAAGGGCTGGCAGGTGGGCGATACCGTTACGCTCACCGGCAGCCATGGCGCGCGGGAGGTCACGCTGGTGGGCGTCTATGACGCCGGCGGCGACGAGGACAATCAGATCTACGCGTCGCTGGATCTGGTGCAATCGTTGACCGGCCGGGAAAACAAGGTAGCCTCCATCGAGGTATCCGCCCTGACCACCCCGGATAACGATCTGGCCCGCCGCGCCGCCCGCAACCCCGCCGCCCTCAGCAGCCGCGATTATGAAACCTGGTACTGCACGGCCTATGTGAGCGCCATCTGCTACCAGATCCAGGAGGTCATCACCGGCTCTGTGGCCTCCGCCGTACGCCAGGTGGCCGAAAGCGAGGGCACCATCCTGGATAAAACAAAGCTGCTCATGATCCTGATCACCGCCCTGAGCCTGGTGGGCTCAGCCCTGGGCATCAGCAACCTGGTCACCGCCTCGGTCATGGAGCGCGCTCAGGAGATCGGCCTGCTCAAGGCCATCGGCGCCCGCGATCATTCCATCACAGGCGTGGTGATGACCGAGATTTTGATCACCGCCCTGGTGGGCTTCGCCGCCGGCTATTTCATGGGCTTCGGCTTTGCCCAGCTCATTGGCACCAGCGTGTTCGGATCGGCCATCGATATGAACCCCAAGGTCATCCCCATCGTGGCCGGACTCATCGCCCTGGTGACCATCGCCGGCAGCCTGCCCGCCATCCGCATGGTGCTCAGGCTCAAGCCTGCCGAAGTGCTGCACGGCGGGCATTAAGGAGAGCGTTCAAGGGCTTTCCGCCCTTGCGCTCCCAAACGGGGAAACGATCCCCCTGGCGGAGGCTTGAAGGCAAAGCCGCCAGCGTATCCTTTCCATTGGAGGATCAATCATGACAAAAAGACGCATGTTCCTGCGCATGATCACGGCGTCGCTGCTTCGGCGGCGGTCGCGCATGCTGATCGCACTTTTATCCATCGGCATCGGCGCCACCATCCTGGCAGGCCTTGTGACCATTTATTATGACGTGCCCCGGCAGATGGGCGCGCAGTTCCGCTCCTACGGCGCCAACATGCTGCTGCTGCCCGAGGGCGACAGCATACTGGACAATAACAGCCTGCAAAGCGCGCTTTCGCTGATCCCGGAGGCTGAGCTGGTGGGCGCGACGCCCTACCGCTATGTGCGTCTGGATATGACCAGCCGCCAGCAGAGCTTTACCAGCGCGGGCACTGATTTTGAACAGGTACAGAAAACCAGCCCCTATTTCAGCGTAGAGGGCGAATATCCCGCGGGCGCCCGGCAGGTGCTGGTGGGAAAGGAGATCGCCGAAACCATCGGCGTGCGCGTGGGCTCCACCATGGAGCTCACCTATCAGCCCGCGGCAGCGGAAAGCAACGCTTCCCCCGAGGAAAGCCGCGTGCCCGGCGCCATTCTCAGCGGCAGCGCTGAGGGCTGGAGCGCGGGGGTGGTCTATGTGAGCGCGACGCTGGACGACGAGGCCCGGATCGCGAGCCTGACCATTGACGCCAGCACGCAGACGCCCGAATACGGCGGCCGCGTGCCCGAGGACGAGGCCTTTGCCGCCCAGTTCATCGGCAAAACGCTGCCGCTCACGATGGGCGAGGATATCGATGCCCTGAGCGGCGCGACCGTGACCTCGTCTGCCGTGGTGGAAGCGCTGAACGGCGCTCGCCGCACCGCCGCTGCCGCCGTGCCCCGCACGCTGAACTTCACTGTGACCGGCATCCTGGTCACCGGCGGCGAGGAGGAAGGCTACGTATTCATGTCGCTCAGCGATCTGGAGAGCCTGACCGGGGAAGCCCGGCTGGACGTGGCCGAGCTCAGCGTATCCGCCGCCGCCGACCAATTGGAGGGCTATGCCTCCGCCATCGCCGCGTCCGGCCTGGGCGTCAACGCGCGGCTGGTCAAGCGCGTCACCCGTTCCGAGGCCTCGGTATTGGAAAAGCTGACGGCGCTGGTGTTCCTGGTCACGCTGGTGGTGCTGCTGCTCACCATGATCTGCGTATCCACCACCATGATGGCGGTGGTCTCCGAACGCCGCAGGGAGATCGGCCTGCGCAAGGCGCTTGGCGCGTCGGACAACTCCATCCGCGCCGAGTTTCTGGGCGAGGGCATGTTCCTGGGCGCGCTGGGCGGCGTCATGGGCGCCCTGCTGGGCTTTGTATTCGCCCAGGTAGTCAGCGTCAACGTGTTCGGCTCCTCCATCACCTTCCAGCCGCTGCTGCTGCCCGTGGCCGTGATCGTATCCATGGCCATCGCCGCGGTGAGCTGCCTGCTGCCCATCAAACGCGCCGTGGCCATCGATCCCGCCCTGGTTCTGAAAGGAGAATAAGCAAATGAGTCTGCTTGAATTAAAAAACGTATCCACAATTTACGGCGATCTGAAGGCGCTGGACAACGTGAGCATCCATGTGGATCAGGGCGAATGGGTGGCCATCATGGGCCCTTCGGGCTCAGGCAAGAGCACCATGATGAACATCATCGGCTGTATGGATAAGCCCACCAAGGGCGAGGTGCTGCTGGACGGCGTGGATATCAGCAAGGAGAGCAGCAAACGGCTTACCGATATCCGCCGGGACAAGATCGGCCTGATCTTCCAGCAGTTCCATATGGTCAATTACCTGACGGCGGTGGAAAACGTGATGGTCAGCCAATATTATCACTCCATGCCCGATGAAAAGGAGGCCCTGGACGCGCTGGGCCGCGTGGGCCTGCGCGAGCGTGCAAGGCATCTGCCCAGCCAGCTTTCGGGCGGCGAGCAGCAGCGCGTCTGCGTGGCGCGCGCGCTGATCAACCATCCCGAACTGATCCTGGCCGACGAACCCACCGGCAACCTGGACGAGGCCAACGAAAACATCGTGCTTGATCTCTTTGCCCAGCTGCACAAAGAGGGCACCACGCTGATCGTGGTCACCCACGACCCCGAGGTGGCCGAAGCCGCCCAGCGCACCATCGTGCTGGAGCATGGCCGCGTGGCCCGGGAAGTGATCAACGAGAACTTTGGAAAATGAGCCGGCGCGTCAGCGTTATAGCAAAAGAGCCAGCAGCGCTCGCCTTTGAATCCCCTGCAATCATGTTTTATACTGAACCCTAACTAAAGTGCACACTCAAAAGCAGAAATTTGATGGGGAGGGAGACGATAAGGGGCGCTGCCCCTTAAAAACCCTGCCAGGGTGGGGAGGCCCACCCTGGACCCGCCAGTTGCGGATATAAGTTGGCGTCGTAAACAAGTAGCTTCCCGCAGCTGATTGGAATGGGGTTGTCGCAAAGAGCGCACCGGAAATACGCCGCAACACAAAAACGACTGGAAACGAGCAAGCTCGATCCAGCCGTTTTGCTTATGCGGCTATGATGCTATCGCGTCATTGACGTCGGCAAGCCGACGTCATTTCCGGTGCGGGTAACGTATTTAAACTTCGATAGAAAACCCCAGTCTGAGGTTGGCACGCGAAGCGGG
>JAFUDW010000091.1 GCA_017464225.1 Clostridia bacterium
ATCGACTTTGTCGATGCTCAAAAAGGATAGGCAGGAGTTTTTTCTGCCTATCCTTTTTGTGGCATTTGCGCCGCCTGCGGATCAAAACGAAGGGGCCGCTTCCGTTTTCAGTCCGCGTATGATTTTAGTCAAGTATTCGCATCAATATACGCCTTGATTTGAGCGGCGATACCCAGCTTTTCGGTCAGGTCGGCCTGCGAAGTGGGACAAAACTGCTGCACCCCTTCATCAATATATTCGGCGCTGTGGAAACGCTGATCGCGGAGCATATAATCCAGCGTGCGGCTGCTGTCCCGGGTTATAAAGTGGATAGCGTTGGGATGCTTGGCAAAAAAGCCCATGCCGCCGCTGGAAATCACCACTTGCCGGATCTCATTCAGGGGGATGACACGGGTTTTGTTGGCATAAACAGGCATCAGCCAGCTTTCGCTGGCGGTGGTGAGCACCACCCTGTCAGGATAGAGCTCGCATCTGGAATGGTTTTTCTTAT
Organism: Clostridia bacterium; assembly: GCA_017464225.1. Next base: position 491 of record JAFUDW010000091.1, read on the forward strand.
TATAATGCGCTTCCAAGGTGATTAACGGTTGTTCCATAAACATCTCCGTATAAAGAAAAGGAGGGTGCTGGACCCTCCTTTTTGAAATGGTTTATTTCTTGGCCCGGTACTTGCGCATATCCAGGATGCAGGCCACCAGGATGACCGCGCCCTTGATGATATAGGTTACGTTGCCGCTGATGCCCAGGAAGGTCATGCCGCTCATGATCAGCTGCATCATGAACACGCCCAGGATCACGCCGCTGATTTTGCCGGTGCCGCCCACGAAGGAAACGCCGCCGATAACCACGGCCGAGATGGCGTCGTTCTCATAGCTTAGGCCCAAGGAGGGACTGGAGGTACCAATGCGGGCGCCTTCAATAAAGCCGGTGTAGCCGTACAGGGCGCCGGCCATCATAAATACGCACATGATAGTCAGCAGCACGTTGACGCCGGATACGCGGGCGGCCTCTTCATTGGAGCCCACGGCGAACATGTTTTTGCCAAAGGTCGTTTTGTTCCATACCATCCACATGATGATGGTCAAAATCAGCGCCAGCAGCACATATACAGGAACGGCGGTGGTGCCGATTTTAAACAGCGGGCGGGTGACAAAGTTGGTGGTATAGCTGGGATCCAGGCTGGAAATCTGCTTGGAATTGGACACCGTCAGATATACGCCGTAGGTGATCAGCTGGGTCGCCAGGGTCACAATAAAGGGATGCAGCTTGAACTTGCCCATGCAGAAGCCGTTCACCAGACCCACGCAGGCGCCGATCATCATGACCAGCAGGATGACGAAGGGAACAAACCAGGGAGAGCCATCGGCAATAAAGCGGGTGCTTACGCCTGCTTTTTGCAGCAGGATGGCGGCGATGAAGGCGGTCAGGCCGGCCACGCGGCCGCCGGACAAGTCCGTGCCCGCCAGGATAATACATCCGGCCACGCCCAATGCCATGGGCAGGCGGGCGGCGGTCAGGTTAACGATATTCACAAGGGAAGCTACGCCGAAGAACTGAGGCCGCTGGATCTGAACATAGATCGCCAGCAGGATGATAATGATGATCATGGCGTGATCCAGGATCCAGTTGACAATATTGACAGGCTGTTTGGCCTGGGTTTTTGCTTGAGACATCTTGCCGTCCCCCTTACACGTATTTCGCAGCCAGGGTCATGATTTCTTCCTGGCTGGTGTTGTCTGCGTCCACTTCGCCCGCCAGGCGGCCGCCGCTCATTACCAGGATGCGGGAGCATACGCCCAGCAGTTCGGGCATTTCCGAGGATACCATGATCACAGATTTGCCTTCTTTGGCCAGATTCTGGATCAGCTGGTAGATTTCATACTTGGCGCCCACGTCGATGCCGCGAGTGGGCTCATCCAGCAGCAGGATATCCGGGTTAGTCAGGATCCAGCGGCCAAAGATCACCTTCTGCTGGTTGCCGCCGGACAGGGACTGGATCTTGGTCTTCTGGCTGGGCGTTTTGATGCTCATGGCCTGGATCATATCATCCGTGCTTCTGCTCATCTGCTTATCCTGCAGGAAGATGAATTTCAGGTAATTTTTCAGGCTGGCGACCACAGTGTTTTCCCGGATATTCAAAATGCTGAATATGCCGGTGGCGCGGCGCTCCTCGGTCACCAGGGCAAAGCCGTTTTTGATGGCTTCTTTGGGGGTTTTATTGTGGATTTCAGCGCCGTTTTTGAAGATTCTGCCGCTTTTTCGGGTGGCGGCGCCGAAAATATTTTCCAGCAGCTCTGTGCGCCCCGAGCCGTCCAGGCCGGCCACGCCCAGGATCTCGCCCTTCTTCAGGCTGAAGGATACATCCTTGAGCAGGGAATACTCCGCTGTGATCCCTTCAACCCGCATGATATCCTCATCGGATACCGTTTGAAGCTTGGGCGGAAACTGGTTGGTCATTTCGCGGCCTACCATCAGGCGGATGATTTCGGCCTTGGTCAATTCTGCGGCGGGCCGGGTGGCGATGTACTGGCCGTCGCGCATGATGGTGACCTCATCGCTGATGCGCAGG
>JAFUDW010000092.1 GCA_017464225.1 Clostridia bacterium
AGGCACGCGCAGCGGGCTAAGGATTGCGTAGCAATCCCGAAAAAGGCAAGGGACGGCAGATGGAGCTTGCTCCAATCTGTCGGCTCTGGCCTTTTTCTTTGCCTCAGACGGCCTCTTCGCGACAACCCAAAAGCTAAACTGGCGGAAATTGCTTGTTAGTGCCATCAACCTTGTTCGCCGGGATGGGTGCAGGGGGCGAAGTCCCCTGCCGCAGGTTCATAAGGGCCGCGGAGGCCCTTATCGTCCCCATCAAATCCCTGTTTGTATACCTTAAGTCAAGGGTATATACGATACCGCGTTTGAATATGAAAAGCCGCCGATCAACAGAATGACCACCTGCCAATCGACGGTTTCATCGCATGCCGGCAACGTTTTGCAGCGGCGAGCCGTTTACCGCTTATGCTTTTGCAGGAAGTCCCCCATATCCTCCATGGCTTTCTCCAGGCGGTCCGCATTGGGCAGCATCACGATGCGCACGCGGATATCCTCCGTCCAGTCAAAGCCCGCGCCGGGGATCACCAGCACGCGCTTTTCATGCAGGAACTGCATGGCAAAATCATGCCCATCCTTAAAGTCATACATCTGCTCATCAATGCGCGGGAACAGATAGAAGGCGGCGTGGTTCATTTCATAGCTGACGCCCTCGATCCTGTCCAGCGCCTCGGTGGTGGCCTTGCGCTGCTCGTAAAGCCTGCCGCCGGGCACCAGCATGGCCCTGGTGCTTTCGCTGTCCACCAAGGCCGCGGGGATCACCAGCTGCGTCAGCGCGTTGCCGCACAGGCGCATGGAAGCCAGCTGGGTCACGGCGTCCTTGATCTCCCGGAGCTCCTCCTTGGGGCCGGAGAATACCATCCATCCGCAGCGGAAGCCGCAGATGATATGGGACTTGCTCAGGCCGTTAAAGGTGATGCAGGGCACGTCGGGCGCCAGCGCGGCGATGGAATAATGGGGAATGCCATCCATCACCAGGCGGTCATAGATCTCATCGGCGATCAGCACCAGATGGTTTTTGCGGGCGATCTCGGCAATGGCCAGCAGCGTTTCCCGGCTGTATACCGCGCCGGTGGGGTTGTTGGGATTAATGACCACGATAGCCTTTGTGCGCTCGGTCACCTTGCCCAAGATATCCTCGGGATCGGGATTCCAGTGGTTGGCGGGATCGCAGCGGTAAAATACCGGCTTGCCCGCGCAGATATAAGCGTTGTTGCTCCACAGGGAGTAGCAAGGCGAGGGCATCAAGATCTCGTCTCCGGTGCAAACCAGGGCGGTCATGGCCATGGATGCCGCCTCACTGACGCCATTGCAGATGAAAATATCATCGGGCATGATGCCGGTGATGCCCCGGCCAATATGATAGGTGCAGATCACATCCCGGGCAAAGGGCATGCCGCGCATATCGCAGTAGGGTACGGCCTCGTCGATATGCCGGCTCAGCGCAAAGCGCACGCTGTCCGGGAGCTCAAAGCCGAAGCTGCCGGGATTGCCGGTATTGAGCTTGAGCACCTTTTCACCATGCTGCTGCATGCGCAGCGCTTCCTCATACAGGGGGCCGCGAATATCGCTGTGCACCTTTTCCATTCGGTCAGAACGCGGAATCATACAATTTCTCCCTCTTTAACAATCGTTTTTTCAAACAGCATTTCTTTGGTATGAAAGATCGTGGGGTATTCTCCCAGGGGCGTATAGCCATATTTTTCGTACAAGCCCCTTTCGTCGCTCATCAGGTAGGTCTTTTCAAAGCCGCAATCGGCCGCGTAACGCTCCACCGCTTCAAGCATCCTTTGGGAATAGCGGCGTCCCCGGCGCTTTTCCTCCACGTAAACGAAGCCAATAAAGGGCGTAAAGCCGCACTCCGGCAGGATCTCGTCATAGGCCGTGAAATCGCAAAAGCCCGCGATCTCCCCATCCACCAGGAGCGCCGTGACCCGTTCCCAGCCGGTAAAACGGCCCGCGCGCATCTCCCGTGCCAGATAGGGCCCGGCCCGCCAGGGACATATTGACGCGTAATCGATCAGCGCCTGCCACTCAGGCCGGTCGTCCGTCAGAAGCAAAACCTGAACCGCCAATTCAGACCTCCAGCAGCTCGGCGCCCTCTACGCAGGCGTTCACCAGTCCCTCGATATCCAGGCAGGCCTCAGCCTTTTCCACATGATCAAGCTTGGGATGCGTGGCGGGATGCCTGGGCGTAAACACCGTGCAGCAGTCCTCATAGGGCAGGCAGCTGGTCTCATAGGTACCGATCTTTTCCGCAACGCGGATGATCTCAATTTTATCGTTGCCGATCAGCGGACGGAACACCGGCATACCGGCCACGGCGTCCGTGCAGCACAGGGCCTCGATGGTCTGGCTGGCCACCTGACCGATGCTTTCGCCGGTAACCAGGGCGCGTGCGCCTTCTTTTTCGGCGATTCTGGCCGCGATGCGCATCATGAACCGGCGCATGATCAGCGTGCCGTATTCCTCAGGGCATTTTTCATGGATGGTCAATTGCGGCTCGGTGAAAGGCACAATATATAAACGGATGCCGCAGCAGTACTCGCTGAGCTGCTTTGCCAGCGTGATCACCTTTTCCTTGGCGCGCTCGCTGGTGTAAGGATAGCTGTGGAAATGCACGGCGCTGATCTCCACGCCGCGCTTGCCGATCATATACCCAGCCACCGGGCTGTCGATGCCGCCGGAAAGCAGCAGCGTGGCCTTGCCGCCGGTGCCCACAGGCATGCCGCCCACAGCCTCCATCACCTTAACGTATAAATACGCGTGGTCGCGGATCTCAATGTTCATCACATGCTGGGGGTGATGAATATCCACGGCAAGCCCTTCGGTGTGGTGCAGGATGTAGCCGCCGGCCTCCATATTGATCTCGGGCGAGGTCATGGGATAGCGCTTGTCCGAGCGGCGGGAATCCACCTTAAAGGTGCCGGTGAGCCCTTGCATCATCTCGGCCGCCTTTTCACAGACGGCGTTAAAATCGGCCTTGTCCATTTCGATGGCCGGGCAAAGGCTGTGCACGCCAAACACCTTGCTGACAGCCAGCATACAGGCGTCCATATCGGTCATATCGCTGACAAAGATGCGGGCGTCATGCAGCCATACCTTGCCGCCGAAGGGGCGGACAGCCTGCTTTACGCGCTCCACCAGCGCATGCATAAAATACGGGCGGTTCAGGCCCTTCAAATAGATTTCTCCATATCGGATCAGGATCAGCTGACGCAAGCGCGTTTACCTTCTTTCATAGCGTTTGAGCATTTCATAGTGCTTTGCGATGCACCCAGCGGCGTAATCGATCTCCTCCGCCGTGGTGTAGGGCGAAAGCGAAAAGCGCAGGGCCGATTCAGCCACCCGCCGGGGCACCTGCATGGATGAGAGCACGGCCGACAGCTTCTGCTTGTGGCTGGAGCAGGCCGATCCCGCCGCCACGTATACCCGGTCGGCCTCCAGAGCGTAAATCATGGTTTCAGAGCGCACGGGTACCAGAGAGCAATTGAGGATATGCGGAGCGGCAGTGCTGTCGTCGGGCGCGGGACCGTTGACAAAAAAGCTTTCTCCCGCGATTTCCCGAAGCCTTTCATGCAGCCGCAGCTTCATGGCCCGCATATCGTTTTGCCGGGGATAGCTCCTGACGGCTTCCATCAGTCCCAGGATGCCGGGCACATTCTCAGTGCCGCTGCGCAGGTTCTTTTCCTGTCCCCCGCCCAGCGCCCGAGGCGTGATCTTTACACGCTCCCCGTATACCAGCGCGCCGATCCCCTTGGGGCCGTGGATCTTGTGACCGGACAGGGCGTAGCTGTCAATGCCCAGGGCGCGAAGATCGATGGGCAGCCGCAGGAAGCCCTGCACCCCGTCCACGTGGAAAAGCGCCTGGGGACAGATTTCATCCCGCAGAGCGGCGATCTGCCGCAGCGGCATAACAGCGCCTGTCTCGTTATTGACCTGCATCACGCAAATCAGCCGTGTATCGGGCGTCAGCAGCTCCCGGAGCGCGTCCAGCCGCACCAATCCCGCCCCGTCATAGGGAATCTCCCGCACGTCAAAGCCGTGGCCCCGCAGGGATTCGCAGGGCACGCGCACAGCGGGATGCTCGCCCGCGGTAAACAGCACCCGTCCGCCGCGGCGGTCGCTGAGCAGGCTCAGGATCGCCAGGTTATCGGCCTCGGTGCCGCCGGAGGTAAAGATCACCCGCTTGGCGTCGGCGTGCAGCTCAGCCGCCAGCGCTTCCCGGCAGGCGTTCAGCTGCTTTTCCACCTGTACCGCCGGTGCATAGAGCGCGGAGGGATTATAATACCCCTCCAGCATGCATTCGCTCATCACGCGCACAACGCTTTCAGACGGTCGCGTGGTGGCGCTGTTATCCAGATAGCAGCGCATCAGTTCACCTGATAAGCGCCCTGAGCGGTGTAACGCTTGATCAGAGCGATCATTTCATCGCTGGCTTCAATGATGATGATGCGCTTTTGCTGATCCTTGCTGAAATAGAAATAAAACAGCTGCGCGTCGCGGTTCACAAACCAATTGCTCCGCTTGATGCCGGGCATATTGATATAGCGGTTGAAGGAGCCCGAGGACACCAGGCCCAGGGCTTCCACGTTCTTCACGTTCATGGTGCCCAGATTCTTGCGCTTTTTGTTGTTGAACACCTGGGCGAAATCCATCTGCCCATTGGTGAAGGTATACTCATACTCCGTGCGCAGGCGGTCGCGGAACAGGAAAAGCAGCACGGCAACGCCGCCGGTGAGCACCAGAGGCAGCACCACGCCCACAAGGATCTGTATCAGCGACGCGCCTTGGGAAATCGCGCCTTGGATCGTCATCAGATACATAAAGGCCAGGATGGCAAACACCACCATCATCACATTGGCCAGCAGATACATGACCGTTTCCATGCCGCGGTTGCGCCGGGTCGCCACTTCCTCCAAAAAGTTGTCCATTGCCATAAAAGGCACCTCCTCCGTTGCTCCTTCTTATTGTACGCGATCAAGCATATGCTCCGCAAGTGTTTTAAGAAAAATCGCCTGATCCTGCCAGGGCGCCAGACTGCGGACAGCCCGGGCGGTATAGGCCGCGGCGTCCTCGCGCGCCTTCTCCAGCCCATATACCGATACCCAGGTGCATTTGTTCTCCTGGGCGTCCTTACCGATATGCTTGCCCAGCACGGCTTCGCTGCCGGTCACATCCAGGATATCGTCAATGATCTGGAAAGCGATCCCCAGATTCTGGCCGTATTCCCGGCCCATTTTCAATTGTGATTCGTCAGCCCCGGCCAGCGTCAGCCCCATGACCACCGGCGCGGTGAGCAGATCGGCGGTTTTATGCTGATGGATATAGCGCAGCAGCGCCTCGTCTCCTCCATCTTCCTCCGCCCGCAGATCGGCGCACTGTCCGGCCACCATGCCCCGGGTGCCGCAGCGCAGCGCCAGCTCCCGCAGCGCGTCCAGCGCTTTGGGATGCCCGTTCTGGGCCATGGTTTCAAAGGCCAGGCTCAGCAGCCCGTCGCCCGCCAGCACGGCCATGCCCTCCCCGTATACCTTATGGCAGGTGGGCTTGCCCCGGCGCAGATCATCGTTATCCATGGCGGGCAGATCGTCATGGATCAGCGAATAGGTATGCACCATTTCCAGCGCCGCCGCAAAGGGCAGGGCGGGCGTGATATCGGTTTCCAGCAGATTATAGGCCGCCAGCAGCAGTACGGGCCGCAATCGTTTGCCCCCGGCCATCAGGCTGTAGCGCATGGCCGAGCGCAGAGGCTCGGGCACGTCGGTGGGTACGGCATCGCGCAGCGCTTCCTCCGCCGCCAGGCGGAAATAATCGTATCGCGCCTGATAGCTCATGCTTCGTTTCCCCCGTTCAGCACAGTCAGCCGTTCCTCAGCCGCCGCCAGCTCCTTTTTCAGGCCTTCGGCCAGCTTTTCTCCCTGTTCGTAAGCTTTCAGGGTGTCCGCCAGCGGCATTCCGCCATCTTCCATCCGCTTCACCAGCTCCTCCAGCGCCAGCAGGCGCTCTTCAAAGCTCTTTTCCTTTTTTGCCGCCAAAGGGATCCTCCTCCTTTACCGAAAGCACACGCACCTGGGCGCGGCCATCCCGGAACAGCAGCGTCATATCCTCCCGCGCTCCGGCAATCGACGTAACAGGCGCTCCATCCTTCAAAGCGATGACATATCCCCGTTCCAATGCCTGCCGCGGCCCCACAGACCGCAGCTTGCCGCTGAGCGCCTCCAACTGTCCCGAAAGCAACTCCAGGCGCTTTCTCTGGGCGGCCTCCAAGCGCTGGCACAGGAATTCAGCCTGCTGCCGCATACGGCGCACATGGTGAAGCGGCTGACAGGTGATCAGGCGCATCCGGGCCGCCTGCAAACGCCCGGCGCATTGCATCATGCCGGCTTTTGCAGCCCGCAGGCCGCGCAGGCGCAATTCCTCCACCGCCTCCAGCAGCGCTTCGCGCTCTGGCACGGCCAGCTCAGCCGCCGCGGAAGGCGTGGGCGCGCGCATATCGGCGGCGTAATCGCACAGCGTGGTATCGGTTTCATGGCCCACGGCCGATATCACAGGCACCGGGCAATCGGCCACAGCGCGCACGACGATTTCTTCATTAAACGCCCACAGATCCTCCATGGATCCGCCGCCGCGGCCAACGATCACTACATCCACGCCGGGGAACCGGGATACCTGGGCAATGCCCGCGGCTATATCCCGGGCAGCTCCCTCGCCCTGTACCTGGGCGGGACGCAGCACCAGCGGGATGCCGGGAAAACGCCTGCCGGACACCGTACGGATATCATGCAGCACGGCGCCCGAGGCCGAGGTCACGATGCCCACCGCGCGGGGCAGCAGCGGCAGCGGACGCTTGCGCGCTGCGTCAAACAGGCCCTCCGCCGTCAGCTTTTCCTTGAGCTCCAGGTATTGGCGGTACAATTCGCCCATGCCGTCCTGCTCCATACCGTCGGCGTAAAACTGATATTTACCGCCCTGCACATAGAGCCCGGCGGAACCGGATACCAGCACCTTCATGCCGTCCTGGGGCCTGAACCGGATGCCGAAGGTATACTGCCGGAAAAGCGCGCAATCGATCCTGCTCTGCTCATCCTTCAGCGTAAAATACCAGTGGCCGGAGGAGTACATTTTGAAATTGCTGATCTCACCCCGCAGGTTGATGCGCTGCAGGATGGGATCGCTGGCCAGGGAGCGGCGCACATAATCGTTGAGCTGCGATACCGTCAGCGTTACACCCTGCATGCCGCCTCCAATGTATTCTCCATCAGCATAGCCACCGTCATGGGCCCCACGCCGCCGGGAACGGGCGTGATCCAGCCCGCGATCTGGCTGACGGCGTCAAAGTCCACGTCGCCCAAGAGCTTGCCATCCACCCGGTTGATGCCCACATCGATCACCGCCGCGCCAGGCTTAACCATATCGGCGGTAATAAACTGCGGCTTGCCCACGGCGGCCACCAGGATATCGGCCCGGCGGGCGACAGCGGCCAGATCACGGGTATGGGAATGGCACACGGTCACGGTGCAATTTTCGCCCAGCAGCAGCAGCGCCATGGGCTTGCCCACGATATTGCTGCGGCCCACCACCACGGCGTTGGCGCCGTCCATCGGCACGCCGTATTTTTTGAGCATATACAGGATGCCCTTGGGCGTGCAGGGCAGCACGGCGGGCGTGCCCTTGAGCAGCAGCCCTGCGTTGCGGACATGAAAGCCGTCCACATCCTTGCCGGCGTCCACCCGGAGCAGCGCTTCGCCCTCGTCCATATGGGCAGGCAGTGGCAGCTGCACCAGAATGCCGTGCACCGCAGGATCGGCGTTGAGTTTATCTATTTCATCCAGCAGCGTCTGCTGCGCCGCATCCTGCGGCAAATGGATCATGCGGGATTCAATACCCGCCCGCTCGCAGGCGCGCTCCTTATTGCGCACATAAGCGGCGCTGGCGGGATCATCCCCCACCATGATCACGGCCAAACAGGCCGCAACGCCTCGCCGGCGCAGCGCCTGGACCTGCTCGGCCTGACGCGCGGCCAGCTCGGCGGCGCATTCCTTTCCGCTGATGATCGTCGCTTTCATGCTTTTTCCTCCATCATGCGGTCATAACCGATAAGCGCCACGCCGGCGGCGTTGTCTCCGGCATACTGGCGCTGGCCAAAGTACAGGCGCAGCCCCAGCCGACGCTTTTGATTGATATCAGCCAACATATCCCGAAGCAGCTGGGAGGACATGACCCCGCCGGTGAGCAGGGCGTCCGAAACCCCGGTTTTCTCCCGCGCGGCACTCAGCATGCGCAATACGGTACGCGCCGTCAGGCTGAACACCTCGGCGGCCATATCGGCCCGGGGCATTCTCTCTTCCCGGATCCACCCCATCACCCGGGCCTCA